>JBGTBZ010000210.1:0-2624 GCA_041749155.1 Phycisphaerae bacterium | reverse complement strand
CGCTGAGGTTGCGGCGGTTGACGGTCTCGCCGTCGCCGTTCTTGCCGCCATCGGCCGGCTTCTGGGGGTCGCGGCGAGGATGCCCATTCTTCCTGGCGCCGCGGTCCTGGGGCAGGTCGCCGTCGTCGAAGCGGTTGCGGTCCGGATGATGCCCGTTGCGTTTGCTCATGTCGGCTCGGTTGAAGGGCCTCGTTTGGGTGTAGGACTGCCGCGCAGGGGCGGCACGGCCGCTGCGCGATGCCTGGCCGACTGGGGATCAGGCCACGTCCAGGACGTTGTTGAGCTCGCCGAACTCGTTGTATTCGACGCGATCGTTGTGCGGATCGGTGACCCAGCGGCCGTCCACGATGAAGCGGTAGCGGTAGCGGCCGTTGGCCAGCGGCAGCGTGACCTGCCATCGATCCTTGTTCGCGGGCTTCAGGGGCGTGTTGACGGTGCTCCAGCCGTTGAAATCGCCGGCGATGCGGACATTTCGGGCGTCCTCGAAGCGGGCTATGAAGGTGACCTGGCCGTTGTCGGACCGCTGGATGCCGTAGATGTCGTCGATCTTCTGCTGCGTGGTCTTCGTCGAGGCCAGCGGGACCTGCGTCAGGGGTGAGATCTGAAGGGGGCCTGCCGCTGCCTCGCTCGTCAGCCGCATGAGCGTCGTCCCGGTCGGCTTAAGATCGCCTTCAGCGCGGAATCGTGGCCCGACGGTGCCGGAAGGCTCGGTGCCGACCAGCCGCATCGGGACCGGCGGCGCCGCCCGCGGCGCCTCCACTGGCTTTGCCGGGCCGATCTTGGGGGGCTGCGCCTTGCTCGTATTGCGCCCGAATGTGCTTGCCGAGAGCTGCGCGAGCTGGCGGGCCCGCTGTACGAGCTCCGCCGGGCGCGACAGGGGCTGCTCGGCCCTCATGGCCTCGACCTGCACGGGCCGGTCACCCATCAGCTCGCGGGCCAGGTTCACAAAGTCCTTGTATCCGCGGCTGCCGGGGTCGTACTCGGTAATGGGCTGGCCGAAGCTGGCGGCCTCCTTGAGCTTGGTATTGAAGTTCACGGTGCTGCGCATCAGGATCTCGCCGAACTTGCCGCGCAGCTCCGCCAGCACCTCGCGGGCGAGCTTGGTGCGGGTGTCGTAGAGCGTCGGCAGCACGCGAACGAGGATGTCCTTGCCGCTCTTTTCCTTCAGCTCCTCCAGCGTCTCGATCATCCGCGCCAGGCCGTGCAGGCTGAAGTAGCCTGTCTCGACCGGGATGATCACCTCGTCGGCCGCCACCAGAGCGTTGAAGGTCAACAATCCCACGCCCGGCGGGCAATCGACGATGCACCAGGCGTACTTCTCGCCCACCGGCTTAAGGGCCGCGGCAAGCCGCTTCTCCCGGCCGGTGCGGCCGTGGAAAATCTGCTCGAAAGCCGTCAGCCGGATGTTCGCCGGGGCCAGGTCAAAGCCGGTGGCGATCTGCCAGGTGATGTCCGGCACGGTGGCGACGACGCCGTCGCCCGGCTCCAGCAGGCAATCGAAGATCGTCCGCTCGATCTGGTCCTCCGGCACCGCGAGGCCCGTGGCGCAGTGGCCCTGGGGGTCCATGTCCACCAGGAGCGTGCGGTGCCCCAGCCGGGCCATGCAGGCCGCCAGGTTGACCGCGGTCGTGGTCTTTCCGCAGCCGCCCTTTTGATTAATGATGGCGATGGTGCGCATGAACGTGCCTTCCTTGGCCTGGAGGGTGTGCGGCCGGGCGCAGCGGGTCCGTGCTGCACCCCGGAACCGCATTGCGAGGTCCGGGCTTACCTGTCTTATCGGGCGAGGGGGTTCTCGGACTCCACCCAGCGGCATTCACTTGAGTATTTGGAGATCGCAGTTAGAGGGACGGCTTCGCTTCCCCCAATATCTGGTATACCCTTGCCCGCCATGCACTGTCCGTTCTGCGGGGCAAACAAGGATCAACTCAAGGTCATCGATTCGCGCTCCGCCGATTCCGGGGCGGCGATTCGGCGGCGGCGGGAGTGCTTGCGCTGCGAAAAGCGCTTCACCACCTACGAGCGGATCGAGGCGGGGCTGAAGCTGATCGTGGTGAAGAAGGACGGCCGGCGGGTGCCGTGGGACCGGCAGAAGATCATCGAGGGGCTGGAAAGGGCCAGCTACAAGCGTGCCGTCCCGGAGGCGGCGCTTGTCAAGATCGCCGAGGATGTCGAGGATGAGGCGCAGCGGGTTTTTGAGAAAGAAGTGCCGGTCGGGTGGATCGGGCAGAACGTAATGAGCCGGCTGCGCGAGCTGGACCAGGTCGCGTATGTGCGTTTTGCCAGCGTTTACCGGCAGTTTTCGACGGTTGATGAGCTGCTCGGCGAGATGCAGCACGAAATGGAGCGCCGGCGGGCCGAGGGGATCCCGGGCCAGGGCGAGCTGTTCATCCCGCGCCGGCCGGCGGATGATGAATCTTAAACCCGGTGTGTGCAATCACTTACGTCAAGACGGTGCGGCGAGACGAACCCCGGCGGGTGGCGGCCGTCCAATGGGTTACCGGAAGCCACTTTTCGCCGCCGCCGCCGTGACAATCGTCGGAAAACCGGGATAATGCCGATCCCCCGCCCGGCGCCGGCGTCCTGCCGCCGGCCACCTACTTTGGAGCGTTCGCATGCCTTCTCGC
>JBGTBZ010000209.1:0-1599 GCA_041749155.1 Phycisphaerae bacterium | reverse complement strand
ATAGCTACAGAAGAGCGCGCTGATGTCCGGCAGGCGCCGAAAGGTGGCGGCGATCTGGCGCAGGGTGTCGCGTTCGATCGAGATATCGGCATCGAGAAAGAAGAGGATGCCGCCACTCGCCAGCGCCGCGCCTTGATTTCGCGCCGCGGCCGCGCCCACGTTGCGTTCCAGCCGCACGAGATGACAGTCGAAGTCGCGCGCGACGGCCATAGAATCATCCAATGAGCGATCGTCGATGACGATTATCTCATGAAAACCATTCACTACCGTACAGAACATTTGATCTAGGCTGCGTGCTGCCACACACGGAGCGGTGCCGGAGGCACGACAGCTGGAACCAGGAACCCGGCCGGGATCGGGATCTCCTCCTTGAGACAGCGCGCCAGCAGCCGCAGGCCCAGCCGAAATAGGCTCAGGTCACACCGGTCAGGCCGATGGATCTGGTGGAGCCGGTCCTCCTGCAGCGCCACGACGCCGAGATACACGACCCACAGATAGGCCAAACACGCGGCGATCAACAGCCGCCCAACCCGTGCCGGGTCGCTCACATGGCTCTTGTGGAGGTGGAAGCCCCGGCTCTTCTGGTCGGAGAAGAAGGTCTCAATATGGGCGCGTTTCCGGTAGTGCGCGACTGCGGCATCGAGATCACGCAGGTTCGTCACCAGATAGATCGGGTGCGGGCACGGCGCCTCCCAGACGGCCAGCACGCTGATCGGCCCGTACTGCGCGGCGGTCATCCAGGCCGGGGTCACCGCCAACGCCTCCCCCGGCTGCGGGTCCAGATCGCCGACCTGGAACTGGACCCCGTCGGCGGTGATCAGGATGTTCGAGGCCGTCCGGCAGACGTACGCCCAGCCATAGGCGCGCAGATCGGCTTGGAGGTCGACCCCGTCAAACTCGCCATCCCCCAGGAAGATGACGCTCGCCTCAGCGGGCATGATCTGGCGGACCAGGGCCAGCAGCGCCCGGTGGGTCGCCTCGGGGACATGGCCTTTCGGCGCGGCGACGACGACCCAGCACAGCGGCAAGGCGCGGCCGTGGTAGACCACACTCACCAGCAGCGCCAGGCAACCGCGCCCGACGACACTGCCATCCATGACTACCCGGATCGGCTGGTGCGCGAGCGCCTGGAGCAGCGCCTGGGCGACGGGCAAAAACCAACTATCCACGGTCTGAGCCTCGTGCTGGAGGAAGCGCCGGAAGCGTGTGGTCACGCTTTCCTGGGTCGCCCCGTGGCTGGGGGCGTGGTCGGCGATCGTGGGCAGATGGGCGTGCTTCCCACCGATCAGCCCACAGATCATCGCCACCAAGGTGTTGAGGTGCTGTTCGCGATGGCCGGTGGGCCGCGGCTGGTAGCATTGCAGCAGGGCCTGTTTGATGGCACGATACCGGCGCGACGTGTCGCTCATGGCGCTCCTCCTGACGGGCAACCGTTTCAAGCAAGGAGCAGCATACCAGGGGCGGCACGTCTCGCCTTGTAGCACACATGTTCTGTACGGTGGTCAATTTCGCTACCTACCAGGCCATCGCCCGCGACGAGCGCCGCCCCGGCCTGTATCGTGAGTATGCGCGCGACTTCTTCGATCTGATCGTCATCGA
>JBGTBZ010000208.1:0-3236 GCA_041749155.1 Phycisphaerae bacterium | reverse complement strand
GCCGGTTGTAGATGGCCTGCTGGGGGAATGGCTAGGCAACGAGGCGATCATCGACGGTCGGATGGTGCGGATGCACGATCGGCCGACGCTGCAGTCAGGGGAAGTGCGACGGACCGAGGGTTTGGCGCAGGCCTTCGTGGCCTGGACCAGCCAGGGACTGCACGTGGCGTTCCGCCTGGAGGGGGCGCAGTCTCCGGAGGGCGCCCTGCGGGCCACGCGCAACTTCGTGGACACGCAGTACCGCCGCGTCTGGGGGGAGGATGTCTGCGAACTGCTCATTCAGCCCGTATGGATGCAGCGCGGCGACCCGGTCGAGGGCCCGGTGCTGCACGTGATCTGCAAGCCCGACGGCGCCTTCGCGCGGCGGCGCGTGGATAGGCGGACCAGCGCCCAGCCGTGGCAGAATTTCGAGTCGGGGATGGTCTACGCCGCGACGGTTGACGCCGAGGGCGTATGGCGCTGCGAGGTAACGATACCTTGGGCGGCGCTGCGGGGAATTCCGGCGGATCAACTGGGCGCGGCCCGCGAGGAGGCGCATCCTCCGCTGATCCGGTTCAACCTGTCGCACCACGACGGGGAGACCGGCGTGAGCGCGAGCTGGGCCGGTCCGGTGGACTTCGGGGCCGATGAACGCTTCACGGGGGCGCTGGTGCTGCGGCGGTCAACGGGCCCGCGGCCGTGACACCTGGTGCCTGGCCGGCTGCATCAACCTCGAAATCGGGGATTTCTTCGGGGCGGGGGGCCCGCTAAACTCTCCGGCTGCACGGTTGATCTCATGACCCAGACCACCACTTCCCCGCCGTCGAAGCGCCCCCGCCGCCATCTGCGACGGAGGAGCAAGACCATCTTCCGCTCGATCGACCAGCGCCGCGGCGAGCCGAAGGGCAAGAAGGCCAAGACGCCCGGCCGGCATCGCCAGATGCGGGAGCCGGCGACGCAAAGGATCTACGACATCCACAGCAAGTTCTACGACGCGACCTTCGGCCGGCTGGTCAAGAAGCGCATCGGCAGAGCGATCTCCGAGCACGTGCGTCTTGGCGAGGGGCAGATCGTTCTGGACGTTGGGATCGGCACCGGCGCGAGCCTGGGCTTCTACCCCAGGGACCGTGGGCACATCATCGGCATCGACCTGTCGGGCGGAATGCTCTCCAAGGCGCTGGACAAGATGGACGAGACCGAGCGCGACAACGTGGCCCTGGCCCGGGCCAACGCGCTTTTGATGCCCTTCGCCGACGACAGCTTCGACACGGTTTTTGTTTCCCACGTGATCAGCGTGGTAAGCGATCCGGTGAAGCTGCTGGATGAGTGCTGCCGGGTGAGCCGGCCAGCGTCGAAGATTGTGATGGTCAATCACTTCCAGAGCACCAACCGCTTCGTGGCCGCCATCGAGAAGATGCTCTGCCCGATCTGCACAAAGCTCGGCTGGCGCAGCGACCTGCCGCTTCAGGAGCTGGTGGAGAAGACGGGCGTCACCGTCGATTATCGCTACAAGCTCACGACGCCGGACCTGTGGGAGACGGTGGTCATCACCAACAACAAGCCCCCACGCGCAACGGCCTGATCGCCCCGCGCAGCCAGGAGTTCAGGCTCCGCCCTCATCCCGCACCACGCCGCGAAGCTGCTCACTCCGGTCGAGCAGCCCGCCATCTCCCGGGGCCGCCGGCGAAAGCTCGAAACTCAGGCGGCGGCGGTCGCGCAGGGGCAGGGGAATCAGCTCCGCTGCCAGGTCGAAGGGGGGCCACTGCCACCAGGGAGCCACAACCCAGCGCTGAGTCTTGAGCGTCTCGTACCCCTCCTTGCGGACCGCCACGTCGTACTTGCCATACCAGGCCAGCGGCACATCCGCGGGGGTGCGGGCCACTTCCTCGCCGTTGAGATAGACCAAGGCGCCCGGCGGATCGCTTTCGAGACGCAGCGTGCGCTCCACGCCGCAGCCGGCGAGGGCAAGCGCGGGAATCAAGAGGAACGACGTCGGACGCACCGCCAGACGTTACCGGCTCGGCTTGCGATGGCAAGTAATGCCGATCATCGGCGGCGCCGCACCAGCAGCAGGGCCAGTCCGCCGAAGACCAGGACGCCCGCAGGCTCGGGAACGGCCACAAGGCTGCCCATGTTGAAGTCGAGTGACCAGGAGTCCCAGGTGCCCAGGTCGTCCGCGAAGGTGTCGAACATCCGCAGGCTCCAGTCGCCGAAGGGATCCTCGCCCCAGAAGGCGTTGCTGACGAACTGCCAGTTGATGTTGTCGCCACTGTCGGACCCGCTCCGTATGAACAGGCGGCTGCTGGTGCCCATCGGGGAGGTGAGGATGGCCTCGATATCTCCACGGAAAGAGTGGGTGATTTCGAGGGTGGCCATCACCTCCTCCAGCGGCGAAGTGGCGGTGACGTTCACCGTTTCGGTGATGCCGGTGAGGTTATTATCGGGAATGCTGCGCTCCACCGTTAGGTTGCCGGTGCCGTAGGTCTCAAGCGCGGTGACGCCGGAGAAGAGCGGAGCCTCGTTTACAAGGGCGGTGGCGTTGATAAGGCCGAAGCCGTAGTTCTGGTTGAACTGGAAGCCCGCGCCGTTGGTCTTCCAGCCGCCGTCGCTGGAAACGCTGGTGTCAGAGGCATGGACGATCGTGCTGGTGCGGGCCAGCAGGTGCTTGGCCATGCGCACGTCCAGGTTGGGCTGGGCCTCCTTGACCAGGGCCAGGACGCCCGCCACGGTCGGGGCGGACGAGGAAGTGCCGCCGAAGGAGTCGGTGTAATCGGTGTCGCCCGGGAAGCCGTTGTAGCCACTGCTGCCAGTTCGGTCGGTTGTAGTGATGCCGAAGCCGCCCGTGTTGTTGGTGCTCGAGGTCGCGGTGACGAATACGTTGGCCCCGAAGCTGCTGTAGGAGGCGAAGACGCCGTCGTTGCCGAAGGCGGCGACGGTAATGACGCCGGGGTGGTTCTGGGCGTCAAGCTTGTTCGCATCCTGAGCGCTGTTGCCGCGCGAGTTGCCCGCGGAGAGGACATGGATCGTGCCCGCGGCGACTGACGTGGTCAGGGCGTTGCTCTCAGCGCTGTTATTGATGAAGGGAGCGTTGAAGCCGTAGCTGTGGTTCTTGATCTTGATGTTCGTGTTGGCGCCGCTGCTGTGATAGAGCGTGGCGTCGGCGAAGTGCGAGATCGGCGAGCTGCCGTAGTCGATCCGCAGGCCCGCCAGCCCCGCGAAGGGGGCGGCGCCGGTCACCCCGATCCCGTTGCCCCCGC
>JBGTBZ010000207.1:0-5743 GCA_041749155.1 Phycisphaerae bacterium | reverse complement strand
TGCTCCCCATCGCCTCCGCCACCCCGGAAGCGGCCCCTTCCAGCGCCTCCGCCGCCGCCTGAGGGGGCGGGGGCGCTGGCGTCCGATACACCCGTGCATTTCAAGCTTGTCCGCCGCGTCCGCTTCTTCGCGGGCGACTGCTCCCCACTTTCCCTGCCTGGTTTGTTAAGAGGCCGCCTTCTGCGCCCGACACACATCTAGCGGGATGTGGAGTTGTCCCGCCGCCGATCTGCGGAGAATCGGCTCGACCGGCCCACGGAGGAAGCGTTCAGGGCCGGCCGAAAACGCCCGACCGAAGGACCAGCGTCCCCGGCGGGGAGAAGATGCGTCGCAAGCGGACGGAGTCGCCGCGGCGGCCGTGGCAAAGTTGTACGGGGAGCAGTGTCCCGATGGTCGCATCCGCCAAGCCCAATCCCTTCAAAGAGCCGTTCGAGAACGCCTCGTCCCAAGAGCGCGACCTCGCGGTGCCGCAGAACGTTGCCCGCCTCATCCCAGGGATGAGGCTGCTGGTCGTCGATCCGGATCCCGCGACCGCCGCCCTGGTCCGGGAGGCTCTGGGGGCCTCCGAAGGCAAGCTCACCGCCCGGCGGCCCTCCAAGCGGAGCAATGGAACGCTCGTTTTCGCCGTCGCCAGCCTCGCGGAGGCAAATCAGGCCCTCAAGAAGTTCGAGTCCCGCGGCGAGCAGGTTGACCTCATCGTCGCCGAGACCGAGCAGCCCGACGGCAAGGGCCTGGCCATCGCCCAGACGCTGATGGCCAGCCGCTCCGAGACCAGCCTGCTCCTCACCAGCCGCAAGCCGTCGCTCGACGGCAGCCTCGACGCCTTCCGCCGCGGGGCACTGGATTATCTGCCCAAGCCGCTGGACGCCCAGACCCTCGCTCACCGCCTGCGCCTCGCGGCGGCGCGGCGCTACCTGCAGATCAAAGACCGCCGACGTCTGGAGCGACTGAAGTCGGCGGTGCGCCAGCTCAACCAGGCGCGGCGGACGGTTGGCCAAAAGGTGGACCTGCTCTGCCAGGACCTCGTGGGCGCCTATAGCGATCTTTCAAAACAGCTCGAGCGCGTGCGCGTGGGCGAGCATCTTCGCAAGCTGCTGGACTCGGCGGGAGATCTTGAGCAGCTTCTGTGTCACACGATGGACTGGCTGCTGCGCGAGCTTGGCCACTGTAACATCGCCATTTTCCTCACCGACGAGGCGGGTAAGAGCGAGCTTGGCGCGTACATGAAGCACACGATCCCGGGCGAGGCCGGCGTCACCCGCTGGCTCACCAAGCACATCATCCCGCGCATCGCCGCCGACGGATTCCTGCACACGGGCGACGGCTCCACCGAGGCTCCCGGGGACAGCCAGATCAAGTCGATGCTCAACCAGACGTTCATGGCGGTGGACTGCAACTATCTCGCCGAATCTCTGGGCACGCTGATCGTGTTCCGCAAGTCCGCCAGGCCTTTCAGCGCCGAGGATCTGGGCCTGCTGAAGGCGGCGGGGCCGGTGTTCGCCACCGCGCTGACGAACCTGGTGCGGGCGGGCGAATCGCCGGAGCAGAAGCAGCAGGATTCCGACGACGAGGACTGGTGGCGGAGAAGCGCCTGAAACGCAGAGATTTGACCGCCTAGCATCTCAGGCAGCCTGAAGGGGTGCGACGAACATTCTTCCTTGCCTGCCGTATATCTGAGCGTTAGTGTCTGGATGTACGGCGTACTGCGGTGTTCGAGGCAGCAGGGCCTATGTGGTCGAGCCGATGGACACCCTTTAGGGCGCCGTGCCGCCGGCGGGGAACATGCCCGCAGCATCGCTCGCGATTCCTCCGGTTTCGCCCGGCGATCGAGACGGGACGTTGCCTTCCGAACGCCGTCGCACTGGCTTAGGCCTCGTGGCGGCTTGGCACGGGCCATTCGTTGTTGTTTAAAGGGTTCGTCACACCGCCCTCCCGCGGCACTGTGGTTTGCCCGTACTTGCAAATCCCTGAACACGCTCCGCCGGGGGCGTGTTCTTTTTTCGTCGCCGCTGAGCGCCGGGCCTATGCTCTTCCCATGGCGGTAAGGTGTTGGAGGCTTCTGGCGATGGCACTGCTTCTGATCGGTTATGCGGCGCATGCGGGCTGCCGCTCGAGCCACACACTGGAGACCGGCTACAAGTATCAGCCGCTCAACAGCACCACCGTGGAGCGCAGGGCCTTTTATGCCGATCCCTACAGCATCGAGGCTCGCCGCGCCGAAGCCGAGCGGCAGCAGCGGGCGCGTGATTCGGCAACGCTGCCGGGCATGCCCTGAACTCGTGCAGGAACGGACAGGCAAGGGTCGATGACCTGTGATGGCGGCTCACTTGCGGGCCGCAGACTTCCCACAGGGCCGGAGGGCGTTCACTTCATGCATCACCGGCGAGACGAGTCGGCCACCGCTGCATCGCAGCCCCCCGCGCCTGCCGGAATCGATCCGCGGCAGTTCGTGCACGATGTCGAGCCGCTGCTGGCCAGGCAGGACATCCCCGGCCTTTTGCGGCTGCTGGGCTCGCGGTACGAATGCAGGCAGATCAGCGACTTGCTCAGCAGCCCCTGCGAGGACGCCCGGAAGGTCGCGGCCCTGGCCCTGGCCCTCGTGGGACAGCCCCAGGCCGTGCCAGCCCTGGCCAGCCACCTCCGCGACCCCGATCCCATGGTCAACCAGATGGCCGAGCACGCCCTCTGGAGCATCTGGTTCCGCGCCGGCACTCCCCAGGCCAATGACGCCCTCCTGCGCGGCAGCGAATGCCTCAATAACCGCGAGCTGGAGCAGGCCCTGGCACATTTCAGCGCCGCCGTCGCGCTCTGCCCCGACTTCGCGGAGGCTTACAACCAGCGGGCGATTGTGCACTATCTCCAGGAGCGTGTGGACGAGAGCCTGCACGACTGCCGCCGGGCCGTCGAGTTGATGCCCTGCCATTTTGGCGCATGGGCCGGCATGGGCCACTGCCACACCGACCGCGGCGAGCTTGATGCGGCCCTCAACTGCTACCGCCGCGCGCTCTCGATCAACTCGCACCTCCAGTGCGTCGGCGAGCTGGTGCACGAGCTGGAATCCCGGGGGGAAAGCGAAGAAATCGAGGAGTGGACCGAATCCTGGAAGCCGCGGCGCTCGCCAGGCGACTGCGACGAGCCTTGCTGAGGGTTCCGCTGCCGGCGCGTTCTCATGCAGCCTCCGCCTGGTGCAGGTGCACATCGCGCTGCGGGAAGGGGATGCTGATCTCCTGGGCGTCGAAGCGCTGCTTCACGGCACGGGTCACATCCCAGTAGACCTGCCAGTAATCGCTGGTGGCGGCCCAGGGCCGAACCACGAAGTTCACGCTCGATTCCCCCAGCTCGTGCAGGCGCACGACCGGGGCAGGATCCTTCAGCACCAGCGGATGACTGGAGACGATGTCGTTGAGCACGGCCGCGGCCTTGTCCACGTCGTCGGAGTAGCTGATGCCGAACTTCAGATCCACCCGCCGCGTCCTGTTGCCGGTTATGTTCGTGATCGTGCCGCCCCAGATGCTGTTGTTCGGCACGACGATCCGCTGGTTGTCGAACGAGATGATGGTCGTGCTCACCAGCGTCATCGCTTCCACGGTGCCCGTCACGCCGCCGCCGTTGATCACGTGGCCGACGTCGTAGGGACGGTAGAGCAGGATCAGAATGCCGCTGGCGAAGTTTGAGAGCGTTCCCTGTAGCGCCAGTCCCACGACCAGCCCCGCGGCGCCGATCGCGGCCACGAGCGGGCCGATGTTTACCCCCAAAAAGCTGAGGCCGATCACCACCCCCACGACCATCACCGCCTTGCGCACCAAGCCCGCCAGGAACTCCCGCAAGAGCTGGCTGGTCCGTCGCATCCGACCGACTGCCCGATGCGTCAGGCCGCCCAGAACCCACGACAGCAGCAACGCCAGCACCAGGGCCAGTCCGAATTTCAGCAGGTTCAAGCCGATGGCCACCCCGCCGTCGCGGCTCAGCAACCACGTCCGCACCCGCGCCACCGCGGCCTGGAAGTCCGAAACGTCCAGATCCACGCCCCGGATCGCCACGAGGTAGTCCCGCAGTTCGGCCGTATCGCCTCCCTTGCGCGAGATCTCTCCCAGGACCACCTCAAGGCGGTCCGCAATGGCGTTCCGGCGGGCTTCCAGCGCCAAGACCTCATCGATCAGGCGCCGACGGGCCGCATCCTCCGTCGCTTGGCGGGACGCCAACCGGGTTTCGGCAAGCTCCGCCTGAACCGCCTGGAGCCGGGCCGCCCAGACCTCCGCGAGCCCGGCCAGCTCATCGCGCCGCAGAGGCGTCACCAGCACGCGCAGGGCATCTGTGGATACCTGCACATCTGCAGCGTCCGCCGCCGGCCGGGTCGCAGGCGTGGGTTGGTAAACCGGGGCATCCGGCCCTTCTTGCGCCAAGCCAGCGCAGCAGGCGAGCAGCCCCGCGAGAATCAGAGCCGGTGCGCGTGCAGGTGCTGCCACATCGGTAGTTATCGGCCACGCGCCACCGTATTCGCCAGCTCCATCCCGCGACACGGCAGGGGGATCGTCAGACGTCCAGGTTTTTCACTTCCAGCGCGTGCGTCTCGATGTACTGGCGGCGCTGCTCGACGTCGTCGCCCATAAGGATGCTGAAGAGCCGCTCGGCCTCCTCCGCCTGCTCCAGGGTCACCCGCAGGAGCTTGCGCTTGGACGGGTCCAGCGTCGTCTCCCAGAGCTGCTCGGCGTTCATCTCGCCCAGCCCCTTGTAGCGCTGCAGCGTCAGGTCGCGCTTGGCCAGCTCAAAGAGCTTTGGCAGCAGCTCCGCCACGCCCGCCACTTCGTGCGTCTTGCTCTCCCCGTCGATGTAGGCGTAACGCGTCGCCAGCAGCTCGCCGCTGACGCTCTGCTCCTGCGTCAGGAAGTAATCCTCTATGTTGATGCCCGCCTTCTCCAGCTTTGCGACCACCTGGCCCAGCTCCTTGACTTCGTGCAGCTCGTCGTTGCGCTGAAGCTCCCGGCCGGCGCGGGCCGGCTCACCGTTGAGCTGCCCGTTGCCCCCCTGAACGTCCTCCATCTCCTCGTCGCGCACGACGATCTTCTCACGCGCCAGCCAGTCATCCCGGGCAGCCGCGTCGGCGAAGAACTCCTCATGGCCGTCCACGACGACCCGGATCATCGGCCATCGCCCCTTGAGATCCTCCCGGCGAATCCGCATGAACTCCGCGAAGTCGATGCCGCGGCGACCCAGGATATCCACGATCTCCGCGAGGCGGCCGAGCTGCTCCACCAGCGTCCGCAGCGCTTCCCCGGTGTGACGATTCAGCTCCTCCTGCCCTTCCTCGTCTCGCACCACGAGGCTCGTGCCCTCCAGGGCAATGTCGATCATGATCTGCCGCATCCGGCTTTCGTTCAGCACGTACTCCGGGTGCTTGCGCCGCTTGGTCTTCACCTGGTACAGCGGCGGCTGGGCAACGTAAACACGCCCATCCTTGATCAGCTCCGGCATGTGGCGGAACAGGAAGGTGAGCAACAGGGTGCGGATGTGGCTACCGTCGACGTCGGCGTCGGTCATGATGACGATCTTGCCGTAGCGCCGGCGGGCCGGGTCGTAGTCGTCGCGCAGGCCGGTGCCGATGGCGCTGATGATCGTGCGGATTTCGTTGTGACCCAGCATCTTGACGATCGTGGCTTTCTCCACGTTCAGCAGCTTGCCGCGCAGCGCCAGGATCGCCTGAATGTTGCTGTCGCGTCCCTGTTTGGCGCTGCCGCCGGCGGAG
>JBGTBZ010000206.1:0-6900 GCA_041749155.1 Phycisphaerae bacterium | reverse complement strand
GACCTGCACGCCCCGCCGCCGCAGGGCCGCGGTGTAGAGCGAGTCGGGCGAGATCAGCCGGGCCGTTCCCAGGGCCACGATCACCCCCAGCATCGCCGGCAGCAGTACCTTGTCCTCCCCGGTGATCTCAAACAGGATCAGGATGCTCGCCAGCGGCGCATGCACCACCGCCGCCAGCACCGCCGCCATGCCGATCAGCGCGTAGGCCTCCGGGCGAATTTCCGTGAACAGCCCCGTGTACTTCAGCAGCGCTCCCAGCGCCCCGCCCGCCGTCGCGCCCAAAAACAACGACGGCGCGATCACCCCCCCGCTGCCCCCGCTGGCCAGCGTGAAGACCGTCGCCAGCAGCTTGATCACGCAAAGCAACCCCAGCAGCAGGATTAGCGTCCCTGAATCAAGCGACAGGTAGAACAGCGGGTCCAGCAACTGCTCGATCACGGGGTACCCATCCCCGTAAAACGCCGGCTGCGGATACTTCTCGAACGAAAACGCCCCCGTTTCGCCCAGCAACCCCGGCGTAAGGAGCACCGCAAGCAGCCCCGTCAGCCCCAGCAGCAGACCACCGGCCGCGGGACGCAGGGCCTTCACCCACGCCGAGCCTGTGATCAGCCGCGCGAATGTCCTCTCGCCAAGCTGCATCGACCGGATCAGCGCGACCCCGACCGCCCCGCAGACCAGCCCCAGGAGCACGAAATTGCCCATCTCGCCCCAGCTCAAGAGCGTTTCCTGGCCGAAATAACGCTGCGGGGTCGCAAAAACCGTGATGTAGGCCGATTCCCCCCCGCCGTGCAGCCACTCGTCGATGGCGGGCACCAGCGCCCGCATCGTCACGTTCGCGACCACGCTGGCGACGATGATCGGCGTGATCGTGCGGATCGAGAAGTCCAGCAGGATCACCTCCAGCGTGAAAAGCAGCCCCCCGATCGGGGCGTTGAAGATCGCGCTGATCCCCGCGGCGCAGCCGCAGCCCACCAACGTCGGCATCTGGTGCCGGGCAATGCGAAACAGCGACCCCACCCAACTGCTTACGGCGGCCCCGATCTGCACGATCGGTCCCTCCGCCCCGGCGCTGCCGCCGGTGCCGATCGTCACGGCGCTGGTGAAAACCTTTTCGATCGCCACGCCCGGCCGCACGAACCCCCGCGTGCGGGCAACACTCTCGATCACGTCAACCACCCCGTGCCCCTCCTTTTCTCGCGCCAGCTTGCGAGAAACAAGGCCCACCACCAGCCCCCCAACCGCCGGTGCCACCACGATGATCCACAGGCCCGGGCTGTACAGGTAGTCCGGGCCTGCCTGGGCGTAGATCCCCCCGCGGATCAGCAGGATCAGCTCATGAAACCCCACAGCCGCCACCGCCGTCACCGCGCCGATGATCACCGCCAGCGGCACCAGGAAAGCCGCCTCCCCGAAACCCCACCGCCGGCCCATGCGGCCGAACAGCACGCGCAGCCGCGTGCCGATCATCGCCGCAAGGGTTTCGGAAGAGTCGCGCATGTCCGTGGCCCGACCTTATCGCGCTGCCCCGGGCCGGCGCCGGCCTGTCGCAGGAATTTGACAACTTCTCCCGGCCTGGCGCATTACGTTGCACAAATCTCTCGGGAGCGGAGGTGGCGGAATGACTAAACAGGTCGCGGAGGAGCGAACCATGCTGACCAGTCCAGACCCCTTGGACGTCCAGAGCCTCGAAACGCTTGATTACGTGGCCGCCGCACCGCCCGAGACGCTCACCGACGCCGTCTCCGACCCGGAGCGCATCGCCTCGATCGACGTGGCCCGCGGGCTGGCGATCCTGGGCATCCTTCTGGTCAACATCCAATTCTTCGCCCACCCCTTCGGCACCTTCCTGAAAATGGAACCACCGGCGGGCGCTGGCACGCTCGATCTCGTCGCCCACTACTTCACGGCCATCTTCTGCTCCGGTAAGTTCTACCCCCTCTTCTCGTTGCTGTTCGGGGTAGGGTTCGCGATCCAGTTCGACCGCGCGAGGCGGGCGGGCCGCCGCTTCGGCCCCATCTACCTGCGCCGCCTTGCCGTACTGGCGGTCTTTGGCCTCATCCATGGCTTCCTGCTCTGGTACGGCGACATCCTCTTCCTGTACAGCGTCGCCGGCCTGATCCTCTTTGGCACCCTGATGGTCTTTCCCCGGATGAGCGGGCGCGCCCTGATCGGCACCGGGATCGGGGTCGTGCTCTTCTCGATCGTCCTGGCGCTCGGCTTCAACCTGCTGGTCATGGGAGCCTCCGCCGGGCAAGGCCCGGCTAAGGCCACCTCCGAGGACGTCGCCTATGCCCAGGCCGAGGCCGCGGCGGCCGCCTCACCGATGCGACGGCTCTTCCAGGGGTTCGAAAACCAGGAGATCGAGGCGCCCTTTGACCCGCTCTGGATGGCTCTTGAGCAGCGGGCCTATCGCGAAGGCCCCTATCTCGAGGCCCTGGTCTTCCGGGCGATGACCTACGCGATGGGCATGGTCTTCATGATGCTTGGCTTCGCCTGGCACGTTCTGGGCATGTTTTTCGTCGGCGCCGGCCTCATGCGCATCGGGTTCTTCTCCCCCGACTGGGCCAGATGGCACCGCCGGCTGCTGCTCATCGGCCTCTTGGCCGGCCTCCCGCTGTCCACTACCGCGGCCGCTGTCCCGGCCGCCAGCGACTCCTCCATCCTCGTTCTCGTCGGCGCTTCGCTCAACATGCTCGGCGGGCCGATGATGTCGCTGGCGTACCTCTGCGGCATCATCCTGCTCGTCACCGCCGGCCGGGCCGCGGTCGTCACGGGCCTTCTGGCCAATGTGGGCCGCATGGCGCTCACCTGCTACCTCCTGTCCACGGTGACCGCCACGTTCATCATGTACCACTGGGGCCTGGCCAGGTTCGGCACCATGGGCGGCGCACAACTCGTGCTCATCGTGGTGGCGATTTACGCTGGCCTTGTCATCCTGGCGAACCTCTGGCTCCGATTCTTCCAGTTTGGCCCCATGGAATGGCTCTGGCGAATGCTCACTTACCTGCGCCCCCAGCCGCTCGCAAGGCGGTGACTGCGACGCGTAACGTGCTCTCGAGGCGCGAGTACTGCATCGGGCACCTAGCCCCCGCTCACGGCCTGTACGATCTGCAGCCTGTCGCCCGGGCAAAGCGGCACGTCGAGGCTGCTCAGGTACTTCGTCAGCTTCCCGTTGTGCAGCAGCAGCACGTGCTGCCGAATCGCGCCTGCCTCGTCCAGGACGTGCGTCGCCAGCGTCGGCCAGCGCGCCCCGAGCTCCCGCAACGCTGAGGCAATCGTGGAAGCCTTCAACGTCAGTTCACGACGGCCGGCAACGCAGTCGCAGAGGATCCGCGGCACTTCGAGGACGATTTCGGGGTCGGCCCCTTCAGCATGCGCCTCCTCGGGTGCCTGTGGCACGCTGCTGCGATCCTGTGCCGCCCGCTCATGCATCGCGCACCTCCGCACGCACCGATAGAACACGCGGCAGACGCGTCGGGATACGCTGCCACGACCTCCCTGCATCGCCGCTTGTAAACACGTCGCCGTTGGTCGTCCCGAAATAGACTCCTGCCGGATCGCCCGTGTCGGCGCACATCGAATCGCGCAGAACGCCCGTAAACTCCGGCTCCGCGTCCAGACCGCGGGTCACCTTGTCCCACGATTCGCCGCCATCTCGCGAACACCACACCGCCGCCTTGCCCCCGGGGAACGTCCGCGCCTCGTCGTACAGCGGCACCACGAAGATCTCCCCCTTCCGCGTCACCGCCAATGGGAAGCCGAAGTGATCCGGAAGCTGCTTGTCGATCGGCTTCCACATCCGCCCGCCGTTGTCGCTGCGGTAGACGCCGGGGGAGGGCGATTTGTCCGGCGTCATGCTGTGGGCGTGGAATTGCATGTAAAGCCGGCCCGGAGCCGTTGGGTCCAGGGCGATCCGGTGGATGCAGTACATCGCGTTCTCGTCCGGCGAGCCGGTCATCACCATCGGCGCAAGACCCTCGTTCATCGGCTCCCAGCTCTTTCCCCCGTCCGCCGTGCCAAACACGCCGACGGCGGAGATGCCCACCCACATCTTCTTCGAATCGTTCGGATCGATGAGGATCGAATGAAGGCAAAGTCCGCCGGCGCCGGGCTGCCAGTGGGGGCGCGATTCGTGGTTGGTCAACCCCTCGACCTCGCTCCACTTCTCCCCGCCGTCGCGCGAGACGTAGAGGGCCGCCTCATCGACGCCGGCGTAGAGCGTGCCCTTCTCGTTGCCGCGGACGATCTGCCAGATGCGCTTGATGGGGCGCTGGCCGGGCGCCGCGCCGTTGCCGTTTTCGCCGGCGGAGGCTTCCGTGGGCTTGTCCTGACCCTCCGGAGGCGGGCGAAGGGCGGTCTGCGTCCAGGTCTTTCCTCCGTCGCGCGTGTCGCGCACGGTGGCGCCCCAGGCGTAATGGACGGTCCCGACGGTCAGGTGATCCGGATCCTTCGGATCGAGCAGGACGCTGCTGATCTCCCATTCCGGCAGGATGGGATCGCGCGATTTCCAGTTTCCCGCGGCGGGGTCGCCTTCGAAGAGAAACAGGCCCTTGTTGGTTCCGACGGCAAGCGTGACGTTTCGAGCCATTGGTCGATTCCTCCAACCCACGGACACCGCCTCGTTAGGTGTTTATTAGGCAATCCACCGGCAAAAGTCAAGGCCCCCATCGCCAGACGCGCATCGGCCCCCCAGGTTTCGTGTCGCCTCACTCTGGCGGCAAAAGCACGATCTTTCCGCGCGTGTGACGCGTGTCGATCTGCTCGTGGGCCTTGACGGCCTCCGCCAGCGTGAACTTGTGTGATGTCACGGGTTTAAGCGTGCCAGCGGCCAGCAGCTTCGCCATCTCCTCGAGTTGCTCGGCGTTGCGCTCCATCAGGAAGACCATCGCCGTCACGCCGTGCTCCCGGGCCTTCTCCTGGCTCGGCGGATGGAGAATGCTCACCAGCCGCCCCCCGCGCTTCAGGACCTGCCAGCTCATCTCCTGGGTCTGCCCGCCGATCGGGTCGAGCACGACATCCACATCCTTCACCTTTTCCCAGAAGTTCTCGGTGTTGTAGTCGATCACCTCGTCGGCCCCCAGCTCCTTCAGGAACGCGTGGTTGCGCGGCGAGGCCGTCGCGATCACCCGTGCGCCTTTCCATTTTGCAAGCTGAACCGCATACGTCCCGACCCCGCCCGCCGCCGCGTGAACCAGGATCGTCTGCCCTTCCTGCAGATTTCCCTTGTCGAACAGCGCCTGCCAGGCCGTCAACACCACCAGCGGCACGCCCGCCGCATCCTCGTGCGACAGCGCCTCGGGCTTCATCGCCGCCTCATCCTCGCGCACGATCGTGAACTGCGCGTAGCTGCCGGACCGGTTCAGGTTCTGGCACGCGAAGATCGCGTCGCCGCTCTTGAACTTCGTCACCCCCTCCCCCACGGTCTCCACGACGCCCGAGACGTCGAAGCCCGGCGTGTAAGGCAGGGCCCGCCGCCCGAACCCGCCGCGGCGGATCGCGCTGTCCACCGGATTCACGCCTGCGGCATGGACGCGAACGAGCATCTCCCCCTCGCGGGGCGTGGGGACGGGCACATCTTCGAGCTTGAGCACCTCCGGCCCGCCGAACTCGTGGACCTGGATGGCCTTCATGGTCCGGCTCTGGTTGGGGGGCGGATCTTGTGCAACGACGGCGGAGCCGAGCAGGGCCAGGGCTGGAAGCAGGCCGACGACGATGCGGTTTCTCAAGATCATTGGGGCTGGTAGTCTAACGCGCTACATCGCCGGGAGGTCCAAACGCTGAAATCCGGCCGGTTGTGTAACCCAGCGGTCGCGGGGCGCATGCTCAAGCCGGCCTCGCCATCACGACTCCTAAGCAGGCAACCCCATGATCATCCATCGCTTCGCAGCCCGACTCGCCCTTGCCGGGGCCCTAGCCTCCTTTGCGCTTGCCGGCCTGGCCGCGGCGGACGGCGGCATGGTGCTGTCGCTCAGCAAGAACGGCAATGCGCTGTACGTCTACGACGCCGACACCTTTGAGGAGATCGCCAAGTATCCCGTTGGCGTGGGGCCGCACGAGGTCGTTACCGACGCCTCCGGACGCTACGCCTACTGCGCCAACTACGGCCAGCAGCAGCCCGGCAATACCGTCACGGTCATCGACCTGAAGGAAGCGAAAGTGGTCACGACCATCGACCTGGGCGAACTGCGCCGCCCCCACGGGATGGCGGAGCACAAGGGGAAGATTTATTTCACGTCCGAGGTGGCGCAGGCGGTGGGGCGGATCGACGTCGCCACCAACAAGGTGGACTGGCAGGCGAAGACGGGCCAGGGCGGCACGCACATGCTGGCCATCCACGCCGAGAGCGGCCAGGTCTGGACCGCAAACATCGGCGGGGGGACGGTCAGCGTGATCGACCCGGGGGAAGGCGATGACGCCGCGGCGCAGCAGATCGACGTGCCGGGCCAGCCGGAGGCGATCGCCATCTCGTCGGATGGGGAGCACGTGATCGTCGGCGACAACCAGGGCGGCACGGTCACGGTGATCGACGCCGATAAGCGCGAGGTGCTGGACACGTTCAGCGTCGGGACGATGCCGATCCGCCTGGGCTTCACGCCGGATGGGAAGCAGATGCTGGTGACCGATCCGCCGGCGGGGATGCTGCGGATCTTTGATTTTGAGAAGCGCGAAAAGGTGGCGGATGTGGCGGTGGGGCGTCAGCCGATCGGCTTCATAGTGAACGCGGAGGCGAACACGGTGCTGGTTTCCGTGGCGCAGGATGGGCAGATCGTGGAGGTGGACCTGGCGAGCCACGAGGTGAGGCGGCGGATCGAGACCGGCCCGGTGCCGGACGGGATCTGGCTGGTGGCGGGCGAGACGGAGGTCGCGAGGCAGCCGGCGGCGGCTCAGCCACAGGCCGCG
>JBGTBZ010000205.1:0-11579 GCA_041749155.1 Phycisphaerae bacterium | reverse complement strand
CGCGGCGACAGGCCCGCCTTCACCGCGGCCTGGCGGAACTCGGCCTCGCGCGTGGCGGGGAAGGTGATCTTCACGATCGGTTCATCCGCCTGCGTCTCCTCGTGGATGCGCATGCGATAAAAGTCCGACTCCTGCGATCCGCCCAGCTTGTTGTTGAAGACGTCCCCGAGCTGCGTCTCCAGGTCGATGTTGGCCGGCCGCTCCGCCAGCACTTTCCGGCCGTATTCGACTGCATCGAGGATGGCGGTGTACTTGCTGGCCAGATTCGCCATCGTCACGCTGACGTTGTAGGCCTTGTTCCAGATCTGGTAGAGGTGGACGCTGTCGAACTGCGGCTGGAGCAGGCGGATCAGCTCCACCTTCGTGTCGAAGTCCTCCATCTCGCGCTCGGTCTTCTGACCCTCGCTGCTGCTCCAGAGGGCCATCACCAGCGGTCCACGCAATCCCCCAAGCATCAGGCCCAGGGCAAAGCTGTTGAGTTGTCCCAGCGTCGCCCCCGGCGCCGCCGCCACCGTCGAAAGCGATTGCGGGGCCATCGCCTGCCGTTGCCAGTGTGCCAGCATGCGGGCCGAACCCGCCAGCAGCAGGGCAAAGCACAGTCCGACGATGATGAGGAGGTTGCTTCTCATCCGGCCTCAGGGGGCGACTTCCTTGTTCCTCAGCACGATATAAGCCACAGCCAGCATCGGCAGGGCAAACGCCAGCGTCACCCACCCCGCGGCGCCCACGTGCGACCAGTCGATCAGCAGACCCTGCTCCACCAGCTCCGCCGTCCCGTAGGCGCTCATGTCCGGCAGGAACGCGGTGACGATCGAAAAGAAGTCGGTCAGCGCATCCACGCCCACGCGAACCGCCTCCTTGGCTCCGACATCCCCCTCGCTGCCAAGCATCTCCTCCGCCGCCATGCGGCCCATGCTTTCGCTGGTTTCGCCGATCTGCTGGGCCACCCAGCGCCCCGTCAGCCCGAAAACGGTCATCGTAGCCGCCACCGGCCAGCTCACGAACGTGCTGAAAGTCAGTCCCGCGGTGATCACCAGCAGGCTCATCAGCCACAGAACCAGCAGCATCTTCGCCAGGTTCCAGGCGAAGGGCTGCCGATCCACGACCAGCTTCACGCCCGCCCCGCTCACCGACACCGTATGTCCGCGGCTGAGCGTCTGGAGGCGAAGGTCAAAGTCGCCTCCCTCGATCGCCCGGTAGGGCACGCGCAGCACGAACGACCGGCCGGTCTCCGGAAAGAGCACCGTCGCGTCGCTGGTGAAGCCTGTCGTCAGATTGTGGACCGAGGCTTGCATCAGCGTGTCGTCGCGCTCATCCAGGATGCCGCCGGCCAGCTCGACATTGAAGCGCATCTCGATGTCGACCAGCGCCTCGGGCTCGCGCTCGATAGTCGGGGTGTCCCGGAACGCCAGCACGCCCACGGGCGCCGGCTGGTCCTCGTCCGGCCCCGTCAGGCCCAGGCCACGCCGCCCCAGATACGTCCGCAGCAGGATGCTGGCCCGCTCGCCATCGGCAACCGCCGGCATCAGCGTCGCAATCTCCTGGAAACTGCTGTCAAAAACCCCAAGCTGCACTGACTCGCCGTTTACGCCGAACAGGTAGTGCGAGTTCAGGCCGTAAAGCGCGATGTGGATCGGGCCGAGCCGCGCCTGATCCGCGACGTACTGCGTCTGGTCCGGATCCAGCAGCACGACCGCCGCCTCAGGCCACGGCACCCCCGCCTCGGGCGGGAGCTGCGCCTGGTTGGCCTGGATCGCAGAAGGGGCGATCACCGACTCCAGGGCGACGTTCATCATCTGAACGCTCACGAACGGCGGCGGCGCAGGGGGGAGATCCTCGAGGTTGATAACCCCCAGGGGCGGCTCACCCGGGAAAGTGACGTCGCCGGACCGCAGCTTCCACGGCAGGCGCAGACGGACCACGATCTGGCTCAACCCGTCGGTCCGGATCCGGTCGATCAGCTCCGCAGGCAGCTCCAAGGGCACGGCGGCGAAATAGGGCCCCGCGAGGAAGTATCGGGGCGCCGTCGCGGTATCGGCGGGGTCCTGGGGCAGCTCGGCGTAAATCTGCAGGTCGTCGCCTGTGTCGATGCGCTGGGCGCGGAGCAGGCCGTTGTCGGCGATGTACTGGAGGTATGGCCGGCGGCTCTCGACGGGCAGCTCCGTCTGGAGCGTCGTCTGGATGCGGTTCACCAGCGCAAAGTCCATCGTCCATAGCAGCAGCAGGGTGAACAGCCCCATGATCGCCAGCACCAGGGCGCTGAGCCGCGCAAAGCCGATGATCTTGCCCAGCAATAGCTCGAAGCGCGTCAGCGGCTTGGTGACCAGCGTGAAGATTACGCGGCTCGAGATCTCCCGCGGCAGGTTCGTCGACGCCAGGATGAGGGCCACGACGATCACCACCAGGGCGCTTGCCAGCAGGCAGGCCCGCAGCGTCTGCCGGATGGCGTCGGCCTCGTCCACCGGGTGCTGAAGCTGCACCAGCAGCACCACCGCCAGCATCGCCAGCGGCGTGACCCACAGCACGTTGCGCCGGACGCTCTCGCGGAAGACCACGCCGCTGATGGCCCAGGTGCGGTAAAGGCTGAAGCGCAGCAGGTCGCGCAGGCCGTAGAGAAGCAGCGCCAGCACCAGCAGGCCGCCGAGCAGGAGGGAAAGTGTCGTCGGCTCGAGATTCATGGGCTCCAAACCGCGAGCCGTGCCGATCGCCGGCGGCACGCAGTGCCGCGGCTCCAGCCGACCCGGCTACTCACTGCTCGTATACGCCTGGCCCGCGGCGGTGTTGTCGCGGACGATGCGGATGAACAGGTCCTCCAGCGTGGTCCGCGGGTGCGTGATCCGCGCCTCGACGTTCAGCTTCTCCAGGAACAGCCGCAGCTCCCTTTGCTGATCCGCCGTCATGGCGGGGGCCTCCACGGTCGTCACATCCTTCACCTGCACGAGTTCCGACACCTGCCCCAGCGTCTGCATCTTCCCGCGGAAGAGGATGGTTACGCGGTCGCAAACATCCTCCACGTCCGCCAGAAGATGGCTGCAGAGGATGACGGTCTTTCCCTGCTCCTTGAGCGATAGGATCAGGTCCTTCATCTCGCGCGTGCCGATCGGGTCGAGGCCGGTCGTCGGCTCGTCGAGTACGATCAAATCCGGGTCGTTGATCAGCGCCTGGGCCAGGCCGATGCGCCGGGCCATGCCTTTGGAATACTCGCGCAGCTTGCGCTTGCGCGCCTTCTGGTCGAGGCCGACGGCGTCCAGCAGCAGGGGGACGCGCTCATCCAGCTCCTTCCGCGAGAGCTTGAAGAGCTTGCCATAAAAGCGCAGCGTCTCCTCGCCGTTGAGGAAGCGGTAGAGGTAGCTCTCCTCGGGCAGGAAGCCGATGCGGCTGTTGATCTCCGGGTCGCCGATGGGCTTACCCAGCACGCGGGCCTTGCCCGCCGTCGGGAAAATCAGGCCCAGCAGGAGCTTGATGGTCGTGCTCTTGCCGCTGCCGTTGGGGCCCAGCAGCCCGAAGACTTCCCCCTTGTGAATCGTCAGCGTCAGGTCGTCCAGCGCCCGCACCTTGGGCCTGCCCCAGAAGTCCTTGTAGATCTTGGTGAGGTGCTCAACCTCGACGACTGGCTCACCAGGCAAAGCAGATGGCGACGCCACCGCCGCAGCGTCGGGAACGGTCGTCGAGGGTTGTTCGCTGGCGAGGGTGTCCACGCGGGGAATCCAACCACGAAGATGCCGCCCCTACTGACCGTTGCGACGCAGCCCCATCGTCCGCACCAGCCCGCTGCGCTTGTTACGGCGGCGGCGCTTCTCGCTGGGCTTCTCGTAATAGGCGTTCTTCTTCATGTCCTTGGTGAGGCCTTCTTTTTCACAGGCCTTCTTGAAACGCTTGAGAAGCTGGTCGGCAGACTCGCTGCCGCGGAGTTTGACCTTGATCATGCGCCGGTCGTCCTTTCGGTGGCCATTGGGTGGGGCTCGGGGGGCTGGGGGACAATTAAAACCACCGGCCGCTCGCTCGCTGCCGGGGCCCTGACTATAGGCCACCGCCGCGGTTTTTCCACCGGAAACGGCGGCGGGGCGGCCCTGGCCTAGGCTTGCGGCATGCCCGCCCGCCCCGGACCGACGCCCGCGGACCCGCCGGAGGGTCAGTTGAGCCACACGCTACAGCTGCGCGTGCGGTACACGGAGGTGGATGCGATGGGGTATCTGCACCACAGCCGGTTCCTGCAGTACTTCGAGATGGGGCGGATCGAGTTGCTGCGATCCCAGGGCGTGCGTTATGCCGACCTGGAGCGGCAGGGGATATTTTTTGTAGTGGTCCGGGCGGAGGTCGCCTTCAAGCGGCCGGCCCGGTACGACGAGGAGATCGACCTGACCACGACCCAGTTGCGGCAGACGCATGTAAAGATCGAGCATGAGTACGCCGTCCGCCGGGAGGGGACGCTGCTGGCGACGGGGAAGACGACGATCGCCTGCGTCGGCCGCGACGGGCGGCCGATGGCGATACCGGACGAGATTGGACAAGGGCCCGGGAGGGAGCAATGAGCAATGCAACAGAGCAGATGCCGGGGCGAGACGCCCGGGTTTCGCTGCGCGAGATCACGAAGGACACGCTGCGCAGCATCCTGAAGCTGTCGGTTTCGCCGCAGCAGCAGGGGTTTGTCGCCAGCAACGCGGTGTCGGTGGCCCAGGCGTATTTTGATCGCGAGAAGGCGTGGTTTCGTGCGGTCTACGCCGACGACACGCCGGTGGGATTCGTGATGCTTTCGGATGATCCGGAGAAGCCGGAGTATTGCCTGTGGCGGTTCATGATCGACCAGCGCTACCAGCGCTTGGGTTTCGGGCGCCAGGCGATCGGGCTGCTGATCGATCATGTCAGGACGCGGCCCGGCGCGACGCACCTGCTGACGAGTTGCGTGCCCGGCGACGGCACGCCGATCCCGTTCTACGAGAGGCTTGGTTTTGTTCAGACCGGCGAGAAGGACGAGGAGGAGCTCGTCCTGCGGCTTGAGCTATTGAAGACTTGAAGCGTGGCTGGTACCACAGCTTCCGGGGAAGCTGTGGCACCGGCGAATGCCTTGTCTATCGCACGATGCTGCCGTTGGCGATCGGCTCGATCGGGCTGACCACGACCACCTGCGAGTCATCCCCTGCGTTGGCGGCCAGGAGCATGCCCTGGCTGACCTCGCCGCGCATCTTGCGTGGGGCCAGGTTGGCCACGACGACGATCTGTCGGCCGATGAGGTGTTCCGGCTGGTAGAACGCCCGCAGGCCAGCGCAGACCTGCCGCCCCTCGGGCGTGCCATCGTCGAGCTGGAGCACCAGCAGCTTATCGGCGTTGGGGTGAAGCTGGCAGTCCTTCACGGTGGCGACGCGCAGGTCGAGCTTCAGGAAGTCATCGATGGTGATCTGTGACTTGCCTGAGCGCTCGGGGGCAGAAGGCGCGGCAGGTTCTGTTGGCGCAGTGGACGTGGCCTGTGTGGGCGGCGTGCCGGGCTGGTCGGTCGGTGTCTGATTCATCAGGCCCGATTGTAGTGGCCTGAAGCCCGCCCGCTGAAGCGGACCTCGCCTTCCACTACAGCGCCTCGGCGGCGAGGGACGCAAGCTGCGACCGCTCGCTGCGCTGGAGCGTGACGTGCCCGACGAGACCGCGGCCCTTGAGGCGCTCGACGAGGTACGAGAGCCCGTTGCTGCTGGAATCCAGGTACGGGTTGTCGATCTGCGTCGCATCCCCCGTCAGAACGAGCTTGGTGCCCTCGCCCACGCGGCTGGCGATGGTCTTCACCTCGTGGGGCGTCAGGTTCTGGGCCTCGTCCACCACCATGTACTGGTTGGGGATGCTTCTTCCGCGGATGTACGTCAGCGGCTCGAGCACCACCGTGCCCTCCGCCAGAAGGGCGTTGATTCGGCCCTCGACCCCCTGCATCTGCTGCTTGTGGTTCTCGGCCTTGTCGTCGCCGTTGGTGTTGAGCCGGTGGCTGAGCAGGTAGGCGAGGTTGTCGAAGATCGGCTGCATCCAGGCGGTCAGCTTCTCGTCCTTGTCGCCGGGCAGGTAGCCGATGTCGCGGCCCATGGGCATGATCGGCCGGGCGCACAGGAGCTTGGTGTACTCCTTGTCGCTGATGACCTTCTGCATGCCCGCCGCCAGCGCCAAGAGGGTCTTTCCGGTGCCGGCGGTGCCGATGAGGGTGACCAGCTTGACCTCGTCATCCAGCAGCAGGTCGAGGGCCATGGTCTGCTGGAGGTTGCGCGGCAGGACGCCAAAGACGTGCTTGCGCATCGGCTTGACGGGCCTCAGCGCCTCTCCAACGCTGTTCATGCGGGCGAGGGCCGTGTGCGTGGGGTTGTCGGCGTTCTTCAGGAGGACGAACTCGTTGGCGAATAGCTTGATATCCGGCAGGCTCACCGCCTCGCCCGCGAACACCGCGTCGATCGTTTTCTGCGGGACCTCCGCCTCGGCGTACCCGGTGTAGAGCTCGTCGAAGTCGACCTTCTGATTCTCAAAGTCCTCTGTGTGCACGCCCAGCGCGTCTGCCTTGATGCGGGCGGCGATGTCCTTGCTGACGAACACCACTCGCCGGCCCTCGCGCTGAAGCTTGATGGCGCAGCGGAGGATGTGATTGTCCGGCGTCGGCTCGCGCAGGCCCGGAACGTCGATCCCATTCGTGTCCAGCACGACCTGAAGACGCCCGCCAGGCGTTCCTGAGGCGTGCTCGATCGGCACGCCCGTCTTGATGTCCCCCTTGAGTCTCATGGCATCCAGCACGCGGATGGTCTCGCGCGCCGAGCGGCCCACGTCGTCGTTGCGCTCCTTGAAGTGATCCAACTCCTCGATCACCTCGAAGGGGATGACGATGTCATGCTCCTCGAAAACGAAGATCGCCCGCGAGTTGTGCAGCAGGACGTTCGTATCCAGGACGAAAGTTTTTGTGGCAGTAAAGGGGGCGGCGGCGGGCTTTCTCTCGGCGGCGTTGTGGTCAGAGACAATGGTTGCAGCCCTGGACGACTTCGCGGGACTTTGGGGCATGGAGCGCGTTGGACGGAGAATTGGTTACGGCCCTCTGCTGGTGCGTCGCCCGGAAAGGTGCCCCAACTGGCGCACCCGATGAAGCCCGGGCCACATGAGTAGTATCGGGTAAAGCCGCCGGGCGGGCCAATCCAAGGCTCCTCCCCCATCAGGCAACCGTCGACTGCGCTACCCGAGGCTCCAAATTGCCGGACCTGAACCCAGATTCTCCGCTTTACCCCCTGAAGTTCTGCCCGCGCCTGGTGCCCAGGATGTGGGGCGGACGGCGGCTGGAAGCCGTGCTGGGCAAGCAGCTTGCGCCGCAGGAGCAGATCGGCGAGAGCTGGGAGATCTATGACTTGCCGCCTGGCGTGGTCGATGGCTCTCCCGACTGGGTCAGCGCCGCCGTGGCCGGGGGGCCGCTCGCGGGACGGACGCTGCATGAGCTGATGCTGGCGCTGCCGCACCGGCTTCTGGGCGGCGCCGCACCCATGGAGACGGCGGCGGGGCGGCAGTTTCCCATCCTCGTCAAGTTCCTCGATGCGCGGGAAGACCTTTCGATCCAGGTTCATCCGACTGAACAGTACGCCGCCGCCCATCCGGGGGCGCACCTGAAGAATGAGGCCTGGTACGTGCTGGCTTGCGAGCCCGGGGCCCGGCTGCTGAAGGGACTGAAGCCGGGCGTCTCGCGCGATGCCTTCGAAGCAGCACTTGCCGATGGGGGCGTCGAGCGGCTGGTCCAGAGCGTGCCGGCGCGCGTCGGCGATGTGCATTATCTGCCCAGCGGCACCGTTCATGCCCTGGGCGGCGGGATACTGGTGGCGGAGGTGCAAACCCCCAGCGATACCACGTTCCGCGTGCATGACTTCGGCCGCGTCGATCCGGGTACGGGCCGGCAGCGCCAACTCCATGTCGCCCAGGCGCTGGAATCGATCGATTTCGAGGCCGTTGACCACTCCGAACCCTCCGCCGACGTCGCGGCGGGGGATGGGACTCTGGTGGCGGCGCCGCAGTTCACGCTGTCGCGCGGGTCGGCCCACGTGGGCGTGCGTACGCCCCTGGCGGCGGGCGTGGCCAGCGTGCTGATCATCGTGGAAGGCGCTGGCGGGATCGTCGGCGAGAACTTTGCGGAAGTGCCTTTCATTAAAGGAGATACGCTTCTGATCCCGGCCGACCTGGTGGGCCAGCAGCTTGATCCCGAGGCGGACTGCGAGTGGCTTGAGGTGACTTTTCCGTCCCGCCGGCGGATGAGCGGGGGTGGCCCATGAGAGAGCGGATTCAGAAGGTCCTGGCCAATGCCGGCGTCGCCTCGCGAAGGGCATGCGAAGAGCTTGTGCGCGAGGGACGCGTGCAGGTGAACGGCAAGGCCGTTCGCGAGCTTCCCGTGCTGGTCGACCCGGCGGAGGATGAGATTCGTGTCGACGGCCGCAAGGTGGCCATCTCACGCCGCGGGCCTGAGGGCCGGCACACCTACATCCTCATGAACAAGCCGGTCAACGTGGTCTGCACGAACGTCGCCCAAAGCACCGCGGGCCGGCGGCAGACGCGGGCAATCGACCTTCTTCCGCCGGGTTTTCGCAAGCGTGTGTACCCCGTGGGGCGGCTGGACGCCTCCAGCCGAGGCCTCCTGCTGCTGACGGACGACGGGGAGCTGACGCAGCGGCTGACGCACCCAAGCTTTGGCGTGCCAAAGACTTACCGCGTGGTCTGCGATGGGAACGTGGGTCCCGAGACGATCGACAAGCTGCGGCGGGGGATCTACCTGACCGACAGCCAAAGCGACGGAGGTGGCAAGACGCAGCCGGCGCACATCAGGATCGTGCGTCGGGCAGAGGATAAGAGCACGCTGGAGATCACGATCAAGGAAGGCCGCAATCGCCAGATCCGCCGGATGCTGGCGGCGCTGGGGCACAAGGTGCGCGACCTTAAGCGCGTGCGGATCGGTCCGCTGAAGCTTGAGAAGCTTCCGGAGGGCTCGAGCCGGCTGCTGATGGCGCGGGAGGTGAGGGACCTCAGAGAAGCGGTTGCGCAGAAGTCGAAGCATCGACCGCGAAAGCCGTAGCGTGCGACATCAGATCGCGTCAATCTGGCTCGCCAGGTTCCTGAACGTCGTCGTTCGGGAGTCGAACGTCAGTTTCACCGTTCCCGTTGGCCCATTGCGCTGCTTGGCGATGATCACCTCGGCGACGTTGTCGGGCACGAAGTCCGGTTCGTTCTGCCGGTAATAATCCTCGCGATGCAGGAGCATGACCACGTCGGCATCCTGCTCGATCGAGCCGCTCTCGCGCAGGTCGCTCATTCGCGGGCGGTGGCCATCGCGGCCTTCGGACTGGCGGTTGAGCTGCGATAGGCAGATGACGGGCACGTTCAGCTCCCGCGCGATCCCCTTGATTCCGCGGGAAATTTCGGTGATCTGCTGCTGGCGGCTCTCGACGCCCGCGGTGCCCTCCATGAGCTGCATGTAGTCGACCATGATCAGCTTGATGCCACGCTGCAGGGCCAGTCGCCGCGACTTGGCCCGCAGGTCCATGATTGTCAGGCCCGGGGTGTCGTCAACCCAGATCGGGAACTTCGAGAGCTCCGTCACCATCATCGCCAGCTTCTGATACTCCTCGTTGCGCAGCATCCCCTTGCGCACGCGCTGCGAATCGAGTCCGGCACGGCTGCACATCATCCGCTGAGCGAGCTGTTGCTTGCTCATCTCCAGCGAGAAGACCGCCACCGGCACCTGCTTTGCCGCCACGCTCTCGACAATGTTCATGGCGATGGCAGTCTTGCCCATGCTCGGCCGCGCCGCCACGATGATCATTTCCCCCGCCTGCAGGCCGTTGAGCATTTCGTCGAGATCGAAGAAGTCGGTCATGAGACCCGCGCGACTCTTGTCCTCGAGCATCTCGTAGACGTTTTCTGCGACCGACCCGAGGCTGACCATTTCGCCGGTGATCTTCTTCTGGGCGATGTCGAAGATGCGCTTTTCGGCGCGGTCCATCACCTGCTCGACCGTCTCATGCGGGCTGTAGGCGTCCTGAAGGCATCTGTTGCTGGCGTCGATGAGCTGACGAAGCAGCGCCTTCTCGCGGACGATTCCCGCGTAGTGCATCGCGTGCGCCGCCGACGGGACGCTGCCCAGCAGCTCGGCGATGTACGCGGTGCCGCCGATCTCCTCCAGGAGTTGGCGCTTGGCCAGCTCGTCGCGCAGGATAACAGCGTCGATCGGCCGGTTCCCCTGCCAGAGGTGGATCAGTGCTTCGTAGATGATCTGGTGGTCGGCCAGGTAGAAGCTGTCCCGCTCCACCCGCTGCACCACCTCGCCGACGATTTCCCGGTCGAGCGTCATGCTCGCCAGCAGGCACATCTCCGCCTCAATGGAATGCGGCGGAAGGCGGTCGAAGGGAGAGGTGGACCGGTTCTCCGGCTGATCGAATCCGTTGCCGGCAAAGACTTCGGCAAGCTGGCTCATGGCAGATGACCTCCTGAAGCAGACACGCGGCATCCGACGGCCCGCCGCTTCCCTGCGGCAGGTCCCCGCGAATGCGCGCCGGCCGAGGCCGATTCCGCACATTAACCGAACGATCGGGCAGGTTCAAACACTACTGGGGGCGCCGGTCCTTGCGGCCCCGCAAGCGCAGCAGATTACCGCCGCCGTCCATTCCGGCCGCAGGCAGACGCTGACGCGTGACAGCTTTTTCACAAAGAGGCCACGAACAAACACAAACGGCGTGAAGCGCGACTTCCGTTCGTGCTCCTTCGTGCGATTGGTGTCCAACAAATCCGGCCCGCAGGGCGGTGAGGAAACCTGAAACAACTGAGCTCGCTACGCCTCCGCCGCCGCTGCGGCTTCGGCGCGGGCGGCCTCCTGCTCGCGCTGCTTCTGCTCGCGGCGAAACTCGTCCATGGCCGCCTTGCTGTCCGGATCGGCGTTGACCGTCACCTTCAGCTCCTGCATGAGCTCGTCGGTGAAGCGAATATCAGCCGTGAAGGTGCCGATGTGGTCGATCTTGCCGTGCAGGTTGATGTCGCCTGCCTCGATCTCGATCTCCTGCTGCTTGCCGAAGCCCGCCTCGCGCAGGGCATGGGCAATGTCGCTGGCGCTCACACTGCCATACAGATGCCCGCGCTCGTTCACCTTCCGCTCCAGTACCACCTCATGGTTCTCCAGCGAAGCCAGCAGGGCTTGTTGTTGCGTGCGCTGCTGGGCCTCGACGCGGGCGTATTCCTGGCGCTTGGCCTCGATGCGCTTGAGATTGTCGGGCGTGGGCATCATCGCCAGGTGGTGCGGCAGCAGGTAGTTGCGCGCGTAGCCCGGCTTCACCTCGACTACGTCCCCCACCTTGCCCAGGTGGCGGATCGTCTCGTTCAGCAGCAGCTTCACGTTGTGGTTGGCGACCTGTTTCTTCTTCTTGGACATGGGTCAGGAGTCTTTCTGTTGCTCTTGTCCCGCCAGCGGCGAAGCCGGCGGTTAGGCCACTCTTGGGGTTAGAAGGGGATGTCATCTTCCCCGAACTGTTCCTGGTCGTCGAAAGGCTGGCTTGTCTCCCGCGCCGCCGCCCCGGCGGGCTGAGGGGCACTGCCGCGGGATCCCGTTC
>JBGTBZ010000204.1:0-3056 GCA_041749155.1 Phycisphaerae bacterium | reverse complement strand
GGCCGAAGGCTTTGGTGACCTGGCGCAGGACGACCGCCGGCTCACCCGGGGCATCGGACTTGGCTTCGGAGGCTGCGGGCCGGCTGGCAAGGGCGGTCATGGAACGGATTTCGGCGGCAACGGGTCGGGGCAGGGCAGGCGGTCACACCAACCGCGCCACCGGCAGCGGACTGGCGCGAGCCCGCCATTATTGGGCAGCGAAAGCCGGGATGGCTTGAAGACTACCGCATTGTCGGAATGATGCCACAATGAGCCGAACTGCCCTGCCCGTCGATCCGCAGCACATCGCTGGCAGGCTCAGGGATCTCCAGGCCCAGGTGCGCGACCTGCTCCTGCAGCGCCGGGCGGACGCCCAACCCTTCGCCGTGCGGCGCAGCAGTGAGGCGGACACCATTTATGCAATAGACGCCGCGGTCGAGCCGGCCATCGAGGCATTTTGCGAGGAATGGGCCCGCGAAACGCCGCTGGTGCTCATCGCCGAGGGCCTGCTGAACGAAAACGGCCGCGAGGGTGCTAAGGTCCTTCCCGCGGGGACGGCGGAGGCCGACGCCGCCATCCGCGTCATTCTCGACCCGATCGACGGGACGCGGGGCCTGATGTACGACAAACGCAGCGCCTGGTCGCTGGCGGGCGTCGCGCCTAACTTGGGCAGCGAGACGAGCTTGCGCGACATCTCGGTGGCGGTCATGACCGAGCTGCCGACGAGCAAGGCGGGGCAGGCCGACGTCATCTGGGCGATCCGCGGGCAGGGCGCCAACGCCGTGCGGGTGGACCTGCGCGACGGCACAGAGGCGCCGCTGAACCTGCAACCCAGCGGCGCCACCACCATCAACCACGGCTTCGCCAGCGTCAGCAACTTCTTCCCCGGCACCAAAGTCCCCGCGGCGGAGCTGATGGAGTTTCTGGTTCGCCGCCTCATCGGCCCGGCGGACGTCACGCGGGCGACGGTCTTCGACGACCAGTACATCAGCACCGCCGGGCAGTGGGTCGAGCTGATGACGGGCCATGACCGCTTCAACGCCGACCTCCGCCCCGCCTTCTACCGCCGCCAGGGGCTGGCGGAGGGGATGAGCTGCCATCCGTACGACTGCTGCTGCCTGCTGATCGCCGAGGAGGCGGGCGTGATCATCACCGACGAGCGCGGGCAGCCCCTGAACGCCCCGCTGGACACGACGACGGGGATCAACTGGCTGGGCTACGCGAATGCGGCGCTTCGTGAGCAGATCGAGCCGCTGGTGCGGGAGTTTCTTGGCTCGCCGGCGTCGATTTCGGCGACGTGATGAACCCCGCCCGCTTCACCGGCCTCGCCCCCCGCCAAACCCGCCGCTTCATCGCCGAGCACATCGAGCCGGTCAGGCGGAGGTTTTCTAAAGAGATTGCGGGGGAGGTGGAGTTGAAGGTGTAGGGCCGCGTGCGTTGCACGCGGAATGACGAATGACGAAACCAGAATGACGAACCAGTCGCGGTAACGTAAGGCCGATCACCGGCCGGGCCGGCACCGCGCCGCGCTCGACCGACAGGCACTATACCGCCGGCCCGGTCCGGTGCATTGGCGGGTTATGCCGACGCCGACAGCCGCACGGTGGGCAATTGGGCTTCGAAGGGGGCTTCGTCGAAGTCTGCGCCAGCTGACTCGACTCCAGCCATCGCGAACCCGCCGGGCACGCTCAACACATAGTCCACACGCTTCCATTGGTCGGGCGCGATTCGCCGATACACGTACTTTTTACCTGAGACATTGCCATACTCAGCAACTTGTACATCTCGCGTCGCCTCTACACCCGGCGCTACAACCCACTCCGTCTCACGCTCGCGCTGGCTCTGGTGGAACAAACCCTCGTCGATCGCCATGACCGAGCCGCTAAGCTTACCCTTCTTCAACTGCAACAGGTCCGGGGCAAGCTCCTTCACTCGCCAACCTTCGGGCGGCACGAAGTCGATCTTCGGCCCCTGGGGCGCCGGTTCCACCGCCCCGGGCGGCGGCGGCCCGACCGGTTGCGTAAGGTCGGTTGCGAGCGTCGGCGACAAGATGAAACCGCGAATCCAGTGAGCCGGATGGTCCGGCTTGTCCTTCAGCCAATGCTCCAGCCGGTCGCGATCCCGCGCCAACTCCGCTTCGGCGGCCTCTTCGTCCAAGCCGCGGACGCGCTTCCGCAGCGCCGCCTCCAGCCGCGAGGCATCGACATCCTCGTTCAACGCGTCCGGCGGCAGCTTCGCCAGCGCGTTGGCGAACGGCTGCAGATACCGCAGCGAGTCGGGCAGAGGAGTGGGCGTCTTCGTCGGCATAACCTTCCAATATCCTGTGCCCCGCGCAGGTTAGCATCCATTATTGGCGGCACGAATTCCTGCGCCGCGATGCCCCTGGCGGGGCGGGGGCGGCGGTCGGGTGGCGCTGGGCGCAGGATAGCATCCCGTATTGGCGGCGCCGATTCATGCGCCCCCCGCCGCCGACGGTCCGGGGACCTTGTCCTGCCCCGCAAAACCCGCCGCGACCTGGCGGCGGGCCGGGGCGGTGGGGGCAGGAGGGATGAGCAAAGGGGGGGGCCGGAAGCGGGGGAGAGCGGGAGGGCGGGGGTTCAAGGTCGAGCCCGGGGAAGAGGACTATTCGGACATCGGAGGCGTCTCTCGTGACCGGCGACTCGTTGACGAGGCGCACCGAGGCGCAGGTTGCCTCGCTCGCCACGTTCCCTCCGCCGCTCGCGCCGTTTCCTCCGCCGGTGAAGGCATTATCTCCGCCGGTGAAGGCGTTTTCTGCGCGGGGGAGCTCATGGATGATTCCGCCGGAGTCCTTGGCGGAAGAAGTGAAGGCGGTGGCCGGGTTCGCGGGGGCAGCGATTGTGTTACGCGGGGCGTGGAGCGGGAAATTGGGTTCAGAAGCGCAATCGCTGGATGCTGAATCCGGATAATTGAACTCAGCGGCGGAGAAAACGCCGGCACTTGTTGCGTCAATCCCGCGGCCAGGCGCGTCAATCCCGCGGCCAGGCGCGCCAGGCCCGCGGCTCGAAGGGTCAGCGCCGGCGCTGTGCCTCCGGGCCTTTGCGCTGATCCTGTGGGCC
>JBGTBZ010000203.1:0-2333 GCA_041749155.1 Phycisphaerae bacterium | reverse complement strand
GGCGGAGATGTAGCGGGGCTCGTTGAGCAGGCGGCCGGCGTCGGCGAGGGCGCGGATCATCAGGCCGTTCCAGCTCGTGAGGATCTTGGTGTCGAGGAGGGGCTGCTTGCGCGTCGCGCGAGCGGCGAGGAGCCTGCGGCGCATGTCCGCGATGGCGGGGTCGGCCTCGCGGTCGGGCTGGGCGAGGAAGAGGACATTGGTGTCGGGGCCATTCGGGTTCGGGCCGTGGGGATCGGCGAAATTGAACCCCTGGTCGAGGCCGTAAACGGCATTGAAGACGGCGGCGTCGTCGGGTCCGAGGACGGCTTCGACCTCCGCGGGCGTCCAGAGGTAGTTGCCGCCTTCTTTTGCGTCGACCTCGGCGTCGAAGGCGGTGTAAAACGCCCCGCCGCTGTCGGTCATGTGGCGGAGGACGAAGTCGAGCACGCCGCGGGCGACGCGGGCGTAACGCTCGTGCTGGAACTGGCTTGCGGCGTCGGCGTATACGCCGGCGAGCATCGCCTGGTCGTAGAGCATGATCTCGAAGTGCGGCACGAGCCACTTCGCATCCGTGCTGTAGCGGTGAAACCCCCCGCCGAGATGGTCGCGCATCCCGCCGTTGGCCATGGCGTCGAGGGTGTGGCGGAGGCGGGCGTCGAAGGCGGTTTCGCCAAGATGGCGGCGTGCGGAGAGAAGCAGCTCCAGGAGGGTTTCGCGCGGGAACTTTGGGGCTCCGCCGAATCCGCCGAAGCGCGGGTCGTAGTCGGCGGCGCTGACCGAGACGAGGCTGCGGAGGCGCGGTTCGTCGAAAGTGACGTCCTCCGAGGGCGGATTTGGCTCGGCAAGCTGCCGCAGGATGCCGCGGAGGCCCTCGACGGTCTGAGCGATTTCTCCGCGGCGGTCGCGCCAGGCCTCGGCGATGGCCTCGAGGATGCGCCCGAAGCCGGGTCGGCCGTAATGGTCATCCGGCGGAAAGTAGGTGCCCGCGAAGAAGGGCTGACCCTCTGGGGTCATGAAGACGCTCATGGGCCAGCCGCCCTGGCCGGTGAGGACCTGGGTGGCGGTCATGTAATGCTCATCGACGTCGGGGCGCTCCTCGCGATCGACCTTGATGTTGACGCAGGCGGCGTTCATCTGCTGGGCGATAACCTCGTTCTCGAAGACCTCGCGCTCCATGACGTGGCACCAGTAGCAGGTGGAGTAGCCGACGGAGAGGAAGACGGGGACATCGCGGCGACGGGCTTCGTCGAAGGCTTCGGGCGACCAAGGCCACCAGTCCACGGGATTGTGCTGGTGCTGGAGAAGGTAGGGGGAGGTTTCGGCGGCGAGCCGGTTGGGCATCTGAGCTCAGGGTAAGTGAGGAATGAGGAAACCAGAATGACGAAACGGCCCCTGCGCGGCGGCGAATCGCTGCGCTGGGGCCCTGAAAGGTGCTTTCAGGCGGTCGCGGGTGCGGTCTCAGCGGGCAAGCTGGCCGCGGATGGCGCCGGGCGGGAAGTTGGCGCTGTGCAGGTTCACGTAGTAGTCGCCGGGGTTGCGGATAATGTCGAGCAGCAGCGCCCGATCGGCGGATACCACGCCCGCGAAGGAGCCGGCGCCATCCTCGTCGACTTCGAGCGGGCCGGGGATCGCGAAGTTGAGGACGACGGGCCCCGGCGCGCCGGGATCGCCGATGTGGATGTGTCCGGCGAAGATGCGGTCCGCGGGGTCATCCGGGTCCAGGCCCTCGAAGGTGAGCAGGAAGCTGACCTCCTCGAGTCCGGGGTTGAGGCGGAGGAAGGCGGTGCCGGTCGCCACGGGATGTCCCGGGCCTGGGGCTTCCTCGTCGCCGGTCATGAAGACGACGAACGGCCGCCCGCCCTGGGCGGCGAGATGGCCGCTTACGAAGGCGGGAAAGGCAAGGAAGGCGAAGGCCGAGAGGACCGCCAAGGGTGAAAGCCAGCGCACGCGGCGCGAGAAGAATGTTCGGTGCATGAGCATCTATCTCCTTTTGGTTGACCACTCCCCACTTGAGTGAGATGTCCGGGAGCAGTGCCGAGTGGCGCAGGGGAATTCGCTTGTTCAACCTTCCAGAGTTCGGCGCGGGGGCCAAGACATATTGACGCCGCGGCACATGAGGGCCCCTCAGGGCACTGTGGGGGCCTGCAAGCCGATGTCGGCATGGATGGCGCGGTGATCGCTGCCGTGGTATCCGCCGACGCCGGCACGGGAGGCGGAGAGCTCGGGGGAGAGGAAGATGTGATCGATGCGGATGCCGGGGAGGTGGCGGAGGCGGGTGCGGTTGGGCCAGGTTGCCCCGCGGCCGCGTCCGGCGAGGTCGTGGGCCTCGGAAAGGCCCGCATCGCGCATGGCGG
>JBGTBZ010000202.1:0-2466 GCA_041749155.1 Phycisphaerae bacterium | reverse complement strand
GGGCCATGACGCCCTCCCCCTCCGGCACGTAGGTCCGCCCGCGGATGGCCAGGAACTTGTCGGCCATGTCCAGATACAGCGGGTTCCCGGTGGCGCGGGAGAGCTTCACCAGGGCAAGCTCGATCTCCTCGTGTCCCGGGGCCTGGTTGACGGGCTCGCCGCCGTTGTAGGCGGGGTCGCCTTCGAAAAAGACACGGTTGACGTGCTGGGCGTTCTTCTCCGCCACCTTAAGCAGCTTGTCCTTACCCGTGGCCTGGAAATACGCCACCGCGGCCTCGTACATGTGGCCCATGTTGTAGAGCTCATGGCTGTGGACCACGAACTGATACGGCTCATCCCCCATCATGTCTTTCGCGGAGCCGACGCCGGTGATGTGGGAGGGGTAAAGGTAGCCGTCGGGCTTCTGGGCGGCGGCGATGACGTCGATGATGCGGTCCATCGTCGCCTCCAGCTCGGGGTCGCGCTCGAGCTGGAGGAGGTAGGCGGCGCCTTCCATGACCTTGTAGAGATCGGAATCGATGTAGCGGTGCGGCTTGTGGCCGTCGGCCCCCTTCCCGGCGAGAAAGTCCGCCGCCGCCTGGAGGTGGGCGACGCCGGGCTTAATCTGCTCGAAGGCATGCGGGACGAGCACGTCCCGCTGCGTCCTGAGCCGCGGGAGCCAGAACTCGTCCTTGAGCTTCACCTGGTTGAACGGGACGGGCTTGAGCGGGTAATCCTGCATCTGGGGCTTATCCGGCCGCTCCTGCCCGCCCAATGCCGCTGCGACCAGGGCGAGGCCCGCAGCCAGGGTGAATGCGGCAGTAAGGGGTCTGCGGGCGTTCTGGCTCATAAGTCGAGGATGCTACGCGCTGTGGAGGGTTCACCAAGCGGCGCGGTTACACTGTTCGACGGGATGTGGCCCCGAAAGCAGATCGATATCGCCTGTCGGGACGTTGCGTGGGGGATTGTGCAGGTGTTCCGGCCGGGCGTGCATCCGGAGCAGGCAGGCATCGTTCCTGCGGCCTGGATCGCTCCGGGGGAAGCGCTGGTGAGCCTTTCGGTACGAACGGGCTGGGACCTGCTTCTGGGCGTACTGGCGTTGCCTGCGGGCAGTGAAGTGGCCCTGTCGGCCATCACCGTCCCCGACATGGCTCGAATCGTTCGGCATCACGGGCTCGTGCCGGTGCCGGTCGCCGTTGACCCGGAGACGCTCGCACCCGGCGCTGCGGATGTTGAGCGGGTGCTGACGCCCAAGACGCGGGTGATTCTCATCGCGCACCTGTTCGGGACCCGCGTTGACATGTCGCCGATCGTGGCCTTGGCGCGTGATCGCGGGCTGCTGGTCGTGGAGGATTGCGCTCAGGCTTACGACGGGCCGCGCTACCGCGGGGACGACGGGTCCGATGTCTGCCTCTTCAGCTTCGGCCCGATTAAGACAGCCACCGCCCTCGGGGGCGCCGTACTGCGCGTACGTGATCCCGCGCTGCGAGAAAGGATGCTGCGGCGGCAGGCGACGTATCCGGTGCAATCGCGCTGGGCCTACCTCCGAAGGCTGCTGAAGTACGCCTTGGCCTGTGCGGTGATGACCCGTTTCGCCTACGGCGCGTTGATCCGCTGCTGCCAGGCGGCGGGGGTCGACTTCGATCGCCGTTTCGCCCGGTTGTCTCACTCATTCCCCGCGGACCGGCTCTTTGGGCTGATTCGGCATCGCCCGTGCGCCCCCCTGCTCGCCATGTTAAGCCGCCGGCTTGCGGATCAGGCAACGACGGCGCGGCTTGAGCGACGAACGGGTCGCGGATGGCGCTTCGCGCGGGCTCTGGCGAACGGCAGCGTCGTGGGCCGCGAAAACGCGACACACACGTTCTGGGTGCTGCCTGTGCGCCTGGCTGACAGGGAGTCTGCTGTCGCTCGTCTGCGAAGCGCAGGCTTCGATGCCACGCACCGATCGAGCATGTCGGTAGTCCTGCCGGCGGATGCCGCGAGCACCGGCGGCGGGGAGCACGACTGGCTTGACGAGGTCGTGTTCCTGCCCAACGGCGAGGCGCTGCCCGACCACGCGTTGGAACACATGGCTTCCGTGCTGGAATCGTCAGGGGTCGACTTAGCGATGCAGCCACCTATGGCGGCGGTGGAGGCGAGTTGAGCGGGGTCTTGAGGGCTTCCTGCAGCTCCGCGTGCGTGTTGACGTGGGCGAGATGGGGCCAGTCAGGCGGGAGTGGGAGGTACCGCGTGGGCAGGCGCTCCAGAAGGTGCAGCATCGCCCGTTCCCCCCTGGAAATGGCCTGCCGAACCGCGGGGAGGGCCGACACGTGGTACAGGCCGCACAACGGTTGCGGCTGCTCGCCGCGGAAGATCACCGCCTGATCGTCGGCGCCCGCAGCCGCGGAAAGCTGGCGGATCCAGCCTGGCCGCAGGGTGACGAAGTCGCAGGAGAGCAGGATGACCCAGCCATGGCCGTGGTCTGCGGCGTCTTCAAGGGCCGCCTCG
>JBGTBZ010000201.1:0-4342 GCA_041749155.1 Phycisphaerae bacterium | reverse complement strand
CCGGCGGCGAATATGGGGGGCGGGGTCGCCGGCACCGGGGTGGCCGCGATGGCGCCCGGGGCGGGTACGCGCATTGTCGTCTTGCAGCGCGGGCAGCGGACGAATTTGCCGACCTGCGTGTCGGCAGCCTTCAGCTTCGTCCCGCATGTAATGCAGTCAAACTCGGGCATCGCGGATCAATCAGTCCAACACTTTACAGCCGATGACAGCTTCTTTGTAGCACAGCCCCCAGGGCGAGGGGACCCAGCCGGGGCGGGATTGGGTTGAAGCCGCGATCTGTTATGATCCCAGCGGGAATTTGTCTGAGGCGATACTCTAAACCGTCCAAAAGGGGGAGGGTCGACAGCATGTACGATCCATCGGCACCGGATTCCGAAGCGTCCCCATCCACTGGCGACGCGACAACCCCCGTCCAAAATGTGGAGCAGGCGGTGCAGGACGAGGTGGAGGGCTATCGCCTGCTCGGAGTCGCCGGTGAGGGCGGCATGGGCGTCATCTACCGTGCCGAGGAGCGCGGAGCCATCCGGCGGACCGTGGCGCTCAAAATCATCAGGTTGGGCCTGGACACCAAGCTCGTCGTGGCCCGTTTCGAGGCCGAGCGACAGGCGCTGGCTCTCATGACCCATCCGAACATCGCCCGGGTGTTCGGTGCGGGCATCACCAGGCGCGGGCGGCCCTATTTCGCGATGGAGTTTGTCGAGGGCGCGCCGATCACCAACTACTGCGATCGCCATACCTACTCCATCCGCCAGCGGCTCGAGCTTTTCAAGCTGGTGTGCGAAGCAGTCCAGCACGCCCATACGAAGGGGATCATTCACCGCGACCTCAAGGCCGGCAATGTCCTTGTGACAGAGCAGGACGGCAAGCCGGTGCCCAAAATCATCGACTTCGGCGTCGCCAAGGCTACCAACCAGCGCCTGACCGAGAAGACGCTCTTTACGGAAGTCGGCCGCCTCGTCGGCACCCCCGCTTACATGCCGCCGGAGCAGGCCGATGGCGGGCCTGACGTCGATACCCGCAGCGATGTCTACTCGCTGGGCGTCCTGCTCTACGAGCTGCTCACCGGAAGCCTGCCCTTCGACCCCGTCCGCCTCCGCGCCGCGGCCTACAGCGAGCTTCAGCGCATCATTCGCGACGTGGAGCCGCCACGGCCAAGCACGCTCTACAGCCAGTTAACGAGCCTCTCGCGCGATGCGGCCCGCCGGCGGTCGGCCACTGTCGAGGAACTCGCGCGCACCCTTCAGCACGAGCTGGAGTGGATCCCTCTTAAGGCGATGAAAAAGGAGCAAGCCGACCGCTACCAGAGCGCTGCCGACTTTGCCCAGGACATCGCCAACTACCTCTCGGGCCAGCCGCTCAAAGCCGCTCCCGACAGTGCCATCTATCGCCTTCGCAAGCTGGTCCGCCGCAACCGCGGCAAGTTCGCCGCCGCGGCGGGTATTGTGGTGGCCCTGCTCCTCGGGCTGGCGGGGACCACCTGGCAGATGATGGAGGCGCGAAGCGCCAGCATCCGTGCCGAGGACAAGGCGGAGGAGGCGCTTCGGTCCGAGGCGGCGGCGGAGGCCAGCCGGCTGCGGGCGGAGCGGAGCCTGACCCAGGCCGACGCCTCGCTGGCCTTAATGCGGGATCTGCTTTTTGGCATCGATCCCGACTTTGCCCGAGGCCGCGACCCTGGGATCCTGCTCGATGCGCTTCGCGAGGGGGAGAAGCGGCTGGCCAGCGTCTCCGACCCGCTTACAAGGGCATCGTACATGCACCTGCTGGGCGAGATGTATCGCCGGCTCAACGACCGGCAGCGGGCCATACCGCTGGTGGAAGGCAGTGTCGCGATCTTGCGGGACCTGTATGCATCCACCGGAGCCGCGGACTCACTTGCAGACCATGAGCAGATCGTCGTTAATCTTGCCGAGTCGCTCTCCGTGTATGCGATGAGCCTGATGGACATGCGGCGGCTGCCCGAGGCGATGGAGGTGATGGAGGAGGCCCACAACGCCGTTGACAGGCACCTGGTGGCCGACCATCCGTGGCGAATCAAGGTTCTCGCCATCCGCGGGCGAGTGCTGGACGAGGCGGCGCAGCATCATGCAGCCCTGGTGCTGCTGAATGAGGCGGTCGAGGCGATGGACGCGCGGCCGGAGGCCTACGGCGTGAAAGACCGCGCCGCCACGCACCAGAATCGCGCGCTGGCGCTATCGCGTGTCGGGGATCGTCCGGGAGCGCGGGACACCTATGACTTGGCCGCCCGGATTTTGATGGAGGGCGGGCAAACCGAGTCGACGACCTACGCCAACGTGCGGATCAACCAGGGAATCCAGGCGTACTGGATGCAGGATTACGCCCTCGCCTCCGAGTGCTTTGCCGACGGCTCAACGCTCAAGGATCGCCTCTCACGCAACGCGCCCTGGCCCGAACGAGTTCCCGAGTTCGCCATGCGAGCGCGGCTCCACGACGTGCTGGGACAGGAGCAGGAGGCCGCCGAACTGGAGCGCCGTTGGCTGCTGGTCGTGCAAAACAGCGCTCCGGTCAACATCCCCTGGTTGGCGGAGGCCTTCATCGCCCGGGCTTGGCGGGAGGTACGCCACGGCAATCCTGATGCCGCCGTCAATATGGCCATGGAGGCGATCGCATGCTGCTCACAGACAAACCAGTCGATCCCTGAGCACCTGCGCCGCCGGCTCGCGGCTGAAGTGGCGCTGGGGGAGGCCAAGTCCCTGGCCGGGGCCCTGACCGAGGCCGAGCCACTGCTCCGCAAGACGGCCCAGTCGCTCCGCGGCCTGGCGGAGCGACAGTCGGAGCCCCAGAATCATTCCGAGCGCGTCGCCCTGGCCGCGATCAACCTGGCGGAGGCGATGGCCAGCTATAGCCTGGCGGGCGCCCTGATGGGCCTCGCCGCCGACGGCTCTTCGCAAACGCAGTTGCCGGAGGCGGAAACACTTTTGCTGACGGCGGAGAAGACACTCCGCGAGCTTTACCCGCAGATGCTCGTGGAGACTGAAACGCCGCTCCGCCTGATCAGGCAGCGGTTGATCGATCTCTATGGGCAGACGGGAAACGAAGCCGACCTCGCCAGGTGGCGGGAGACGCTCGAGAAATCGAGGCCCGCGGCGCGTGAGCGCGTGGCCGCCTGATCCGATCTCAGAAGTAGTCCAGCCCGCAGCAGATGATCGCCTGCTCGAATTGGTTGGTCTGCGCCGTCGTTCCCGCGGGCAGGATGGCCCTCAGGGAGTCGGATGCCTCGATGATGTTCTTGGCCAGGTAGAAATCGAGCTGGTCCTCCCAGCCGAACGGCGGCGACACGATCACCGCCTGAAGCTTCCAGGGGCTGGCAGAGGCATTGAGATATCCCAGGAGCTCCGCCCGCGTCGGCGGGGTCAGGCCGTTGTTGAGTGCCCACTGGTAAACCAAGTAGGCATAGATCTTCTGAATCTTGCTGCCTGCGGGCAGTTGCTGCGTGTAACCGCTCAGTGACATCGCCATCTTGCCGCTTCCGTCGCCGGAACTAAGGACCGTGCCGGACGCCCTTTTCTTTGACGACGTGGACTTACGGCGGCGCACAGGCGCCCTCTTGGAGGACTTCCCCATTACATCTCCTTTGAAAGTGAATTCGCGTAGCCTCCCATCCTGCAAGGACTTACGCCTGTGGTCAAGCCCACGCGATGCTTCGCCGCCAAATTTTGACTGGCAAAATGCTCAAAACCAGCCTCGGGGGGACGTGCTCAAATCGCGGCCTCACTTCGCAGCCATCGAGATACAGCCCTGCCCCCTTCGATCTTGGGCCCGCGGCAGCCCACCGAGCCGGCCTGCCAGGCGAAAGGCCGCGCACTTCCGCTCGCTGATCGCTGGGTGGGCGGTGCCGTTGGCAATAGGCGCATTCCCCCGGCCCCCCTACCATTGCCCCGCCCATGTTTGACGCCCTGACAGACCGCTTCAACTCCGTTTTCCGCAACCTCGCCGGGCGGGGCAAGATTTCCGAGGAGAACATCCGCGAGGCGATGCGCGAGGTGCGCACCGCGCTGCTCGAGGCGGATGTCAACCTCGACGTCGTCCGCGAGTTCACCGACAAGGTCACGGAAAAGGCGATCGGCTCGGAGGTGGTGAAAACGCTCCAGCCCGCCCAGCAGATGGTGAAGATCGTTTATGACGAGCTGGTGGCGCTCTTGGGGCCGGTGGATGCGAAGATCTACACCGTCTCGCCCGGGCCGACGGTGATCATGATGGCGGGGCTCCAGGGGTCGGGCAAGACCACGACCTGCGGCAAGCTGGCGATGTATTTGAAGGGCCGCGGCCACCAGCCGATGCTCGCCGCCGCCGACTTGCAGCGCCCGGCGGCGGTCGAGCAGTT
>JBGTBZ010000200.1:0-3278 GCA_041749155.1 Phycisphaerae bacterium | reverse complement strand
ATCGCGACAAGGGCAAGCGCTGACGCGGTCTCCGGGCGGACTCAGCCAGACAACGCCACTTCATGCGGCCGGATGACACGATCGTCGCCCTTGCCACGACCGCCGGACCCGCGGCCCGGGCGATCGTCCGCACCAGCGGTGGGGCGGCGTTTCAGCTCGCGGCTCGTCTGGGCGGTCGGGATCTTGTCCCGGGCAACCTGTCGAGCGTTCGGCTCGGCTTCGCCCAGCTTGAGGTCCACGCCCATTGCCTTGCGTTCCTGGGCCCGCGCTCCCATACCGGCGAGGATATTGTCGAATACCACTTGCCCGGCAATCCACTCCTGGCCCGGCTGCTGATCGACTCCCTCATCTTCCTCGGCGCTCGACAGGCCGAGCCGGGAGAGTTTTCCGCCCGCGCCTTCTTCAACGGCAGGATCCGCCTCGACCAGGCCGAGGGCGTCGCCGCGGTCATCAGCGCCACCAGTGATCGCGAGCTCTCCGCGGCCCGCAAGCTGCGGGCAGGCGAGCTGGCCCGGCGGCTCGAGCCCGCCCTCGAGGCTCTGGCCGATCTCCTGGCCCTTTGCGAGCTGGGAATCGACTTCAGCGAGGAGGATATCGTCGTCATCTCCACCGCCGATGCGGGTACCCGGGTGGCCGCTCTGCGCGACGACCTGCGCCGGCTGTTGGCGGAGTCCGCCAAGCTGGAACAACTCTCCCGACCGCCGACCGTCGCACTGGTGGGACGGCCCAACGCCGGCAAGTCCACGCTGCTGAATGCCCTGGCGGGATATCGGCGGGCCGTGTCATCACAGGAGGCCGGAACGACGCGCGACGCGATCCGTGCCGACATCGAGCTCCCGAGTGGGCTTGCGACCGTGGTAGACCTCGCGGGCCTCGCAGCGTCACCCGCCAGCGAGATCGACGCGATGGCCATTGCCCGCGCCCATGGTCAGGCTCAGCAGGCCGATGTGCTGGTACTCGTCCGCGATGCCACGACCGACGCACCCGATCCGCCGCTGCCGTGGAAGCCGGATCTCATCGTGCTGAACAAGATCGACCTCGTCCCATCGCAATTGTCTTTGAGTGACCCGGCGGTGCTGGTTTCGGCGCTTGCGGGCACCGGCCTGCCGGCCTTGCGTCAGCGCCTGGGCGAGCTCACCTTTGCCGTGCCCGCGGGCTCCGAATCACTGGCTCTCGCGGCGCGACATCGGCAGGCAGTGGCGGAAGCACTGGACCACCTCGACCTCGCCGGCGCTGCCCTGCAGGCCGATCAGGGCGGGGAGATCGTCTCTCTGCATCTCCGTGGTGCATTAGACGCCCTAGGGCGAATCCTGGGCGTGGTGTCGCCCGATGAGCTCCTAGGCCGGATATTCGGCCGGTTCTGCATCGGTAAGTAGCCGCCGGCAAAGGCCTTTGCAACTCCCTCCCGCTACGCGGATGATGCGGGGCAGGAGGCCTGCGCATGCTTCGCGTCCTTGTTCTTTCCGCCGTTTCAATCGCTTTCCTTGCGTCCTCGCGTGCTTCGGCACAGGTGGAAGCACCCCTTGCCGACCGCATCCCTCGCGATGCGCTGCTCTACGTCGGCTGGGCGGGCACGGAGACGATCGAGCAGCTCTATGCCGGCTCGCATGCCGAGGCGCTCGTGCGCGAAAGCACGCTTAACCACTTCATCGAGCGCAGCCTCCCCCAACTCGGCACCGCCCTCGCCAGCCGCCACCCGGATTCACGGCCGGTCGCAAAATTCTTCACCGACATCCTTCCCCTGATGGCACGGCATCCGACCGCCGTTGCCTTCGGCGGCGTCGATTACACCGGCGAGCAGCCACTGCCGCGCCTCCTCATCATCTGCAACGCCGGCAACGACGCCGCCGCCCTTCGCGTCAAGATGGGCGAGCTCTTCAACATGGTCCAGAACGTCGGCCTTTTCACTTTGATGGACGTGCAGAATGGCGTGCTCTACCTCAACATCGGCTGGCAGAAGCTGGACCTGGCGATGGTCCAGGAAGATCCAGCTCGGGCCCTGTCCGCCGACGCACGCTTCACCGCCGCCATGCAGGGGCTGATCGAGCAGCCTTCTGCGGCCTTTTTCCTTGACGTTCCCGGGTTTGCGCGCTTCGCCGAGGAAGCGGCCCGGCATGACAACGGCGAGGAAGCCGCTCAGAACCTCCGCAAGTTCCTGGAGGCCACGGGCCTGGGTGGCCTGGGCAGCGTCGCGGCCACTTCCGGCTTCGCCGACCGGATGCATGTCGTCTCCGCCTTTGTCGAGACGCGGGCCCCGCGCACGGGCCTGCTCGGCCTGCTGGAACAGGAGCCGATCGACCACGGGCTGCTGGAGCTGGTCCCCGCCGACGCCGGCGTCGTGGCGGCGGGACGATTTGACCTGTCCAGGCTGCTCGAGGCCGCGCGTAACGCGATAGTCGTGACCCAGCCAAACACCGCGGGCGATTTCGAGCAGGGACTGAAGTTCATCAACATGCTCGTCGGCACCGACCTGGAGAACGACCTTCTCGGCTCCATGGGCAAGACCTGGGCGGCCTACACCGCGCCCGCGACAGGCGACACGCTTCTGGGCATGGTGGCGGTGAACCGCCCGACCCAGCCCGCAAAAGTCGAAAGCGCTCTGAAGAATCTGTCGCTGTCGATCGTCAGTTTTATCAACCAGAACGCACAGCAGAAGGGGCAGCCATTTCGCCTGGCCAGCCGGCAGGTCAACACGCGCAACGGAACGCTGGACTATCTCGACCTTCCCGTCGTAGCGCCCGCTTGGGGCATGACTGGCGGCGTCGTGACCTTCGGCCTTTATCCGCAAAGCGCGGCCAGTGCTCAGTTGAGCGCGCCCCAAGCGAGCTTCGCCGACAGCGATGCCTTCGCGAAGATCACCGCTATGGCAGGGAACAAGCCGATCCGCAGCTTCACCTACGTCGATCTGCCGCGATACAGCGGCCGCGCCTACACGCAGATCAACGCGGCGATTCAGCTCGGCAGCGGCCTGCTTGCCGGTTTCGGGGAAACCAGCAACATCACGGCTCGGTTTCCGCCGATGGTGCTTCCGCCTTATGCGATCGTACGAGAGCACGTAACGCCTGCTATGAGCGTTACTTACGTGGATGAGCGCGGCCTTCACCTGCGCGCCTCAGAGCCCTTTCCCGGCAGCGGACTGCTTGGCATCGGGCTGCAGTAGCAGTTGCGGCACAATCGGCGTTGCCGTTTTGTCCGCGCCGAGCGCATGATCGATCAGCGAGTCCTTATTATCAAGTCGCTTCAACGCGGGGAGTGCCTCATGTCTCAGCTCAAGCCAC
>JBGTBZ010000199.1:0-6175 GCA_041749155.1 Phycisphaerae bacterium | reverse complement strand
GCGGCAACCGGCCCGCACGCCGCCGGGGACCGGAAACGGGGGGTCCGAAAACGGGGGTCCGAAAACGCGGACAATCGTGAATTCTGCATCCTCGGTGGGGAGACTTGTCCCTAAGCCCGACAAGTCGGTCTGCCGGTACATCTACCGCGGGCCGCGGCACCCAGAGGCTCAGAAGAGGATGCGGAATCCCAACCCGATGGCGTAATCCAGCTCACCGCGGTGGTCCAGGTCCGACCACAGCGGAAGCTGCACCGCCGCCTCGATCACCCATCGCCGCGCCTCGTACATGATCCCCGGCGACAGGCGCAACTCCGCATCCCCGTTGGTCTCGTAGATGCCGTTCACGTCCGCCATCAGGTACCAGGCCCCGTGCGAGCTGGCGGTGAACATCGCCGGCTGGATGCGGTAGAGGTAGGACAGGTCCAGCAGCAGCACGTCCGCCAGGCGGTCGCCGGACTGGCGGGCCAGCGAGTCGTCCTCCTCGTCGGTGTTGAACTTGTAGCGGGCGGCGGCGTTGAAGCCGTGGCGGTCCTTGATGCTCGTGAAGACGGCGCCGATCATGGGATCCCATCCGCCGTTGCCGAAGGGGTCGGTGCCGGTGGGGATGTCGAGACCGAGGATCAGGCCCGCCCGCATCGTGTCGATCGGGCCGGTGTCGCGCTTCCAGAAGCGGTGCTTGATCATGATGTGGGCATCGCCCAGGCCGAAGTCCGTCGCGTCCACGCCCGCCGGCTCGTCGCCCAGGTCGCGATACATCAGTGGCACGATGCCCATCACCGTCGTCCGCGGCGTGAGCCCGTAGGCAAGCTGCGTCTCGGACATCGCCAGCCGGAACTCGCCCACCACCGGATCGCGCCGGTAATGGGCGTACTGAACGACCTCGCGCACCAGCAAGACTCCCGGCGACGGCTGCGCCGCCGACAGGTTATAAAACGACTGCTGCGCCGCGGCGGTGGAGCTCAACCCGAGCAGCGCCGCCAGCGCGCCAAGCGCGCGGAGCTTCTTAGCGGCCATGGTGCTTCTCCGGTCTACTGGGTGTCGCCGAAACCCTTGAACGTGAATCCGCTGAACTCGACGGCCTCGATCAGCTCGCGCCGGGTGGGCGGGTTGGCGTCCGAGACGCGCACGGAGATCCAGCCGTCGCCGAGATTCGTCTCCACGCCGGTCACGCCCGGTATGCTGCCGAGCTGCGCATCGACGTTGGTCGCACACAGCGGGCAGCTCATGCCGTACACCAGCAGCCGGACCTCCGGCGGAGTTACGCGATCGTCCGGGTTCCCTGCCTCCGCGATGGTGGGGCCGCCGGCGCTGCCCGAGCCCCCGGCACAGCCGGAGATCAGCAGCACGGCCAGGGCGGGAATCAGCAGTCGTTTGCAGTGAGTAAGTGGCATATCGAGGTCCCTTCGAAAGGCGCTGCGCGGCACCGCAGCAGCGCGTTTTGTCATCGAATATCGCAAGCCGCGGTTGTCCCGCGGTCCGGACATTGGAAAGACGAGCCGCGCAGCAGCCCAGCGCGTTGAAGCAACACCCTGGGCAGGCGCGCAGCGGCGGCGCGAAGAGAAACCTACGTAAGCCAGACGCCCGTCATGGCGCGAAGAGACGACCGATCCAGGCCTGGCAAAGCGACACTCCGCGGCGGCGGAGGTGCTGAGGGCGTCGGCTGGACGATCGGAAGGGGGGTTGCCGCCTGAAATGCGGCCAGGTCCGGCCGGACCTGTGTGCGATCCGCCGGCGGGACGGTCGGGATGGGTGCGGGCGCTGCAGGCGCCAACTGGCAGCGGCATTCGTCGCAGCCGCAGGCACTGGCGCAACACGATGCCGGCAGCGCCGACGCCTGGCTCTGTCGCGGCGACACCGCGGGCGCCGCCAGCGAGGGGCCGGCGAGAACCGCGATCATCAGCAGAAGCGAGAGCACTCGCATGCCCTCGATGGTATTCGTCCCTCTGTGCATGCGGCAACCGGCGTAGAATTCATGCCATGAGGCTGCATGTTTTCGACCGTCGTGGCCGCCTGGTTGCCATGGAGGCGTCTTTGGTACGCAAGACCGACGCCCAGTGGCGGGCCCAGCTTGGCGAGGCGACCTACCGCATCGCCCGCGGCAAGGGCACTGAGCGGCCCTTCTGCGGCAACCTGCTGGACAACAAGCAGGCCGGCGTTTACGCCTGCATCTGCTGCGGTTTACCGCTCTTTTCCTCCAGCCAGAAGTTCGACAGCGGCACCGGCTGGCCAAGCTTTTTCGCACCCGTGGCGGAGGCGAACGTCACCACCGCCGAGGACCGCAGCCACGGCATGCGCCGCATCGAGATCCTCTGCACCCGCTGCGACTGCCACCTGGGCCACGTCTTCCCCGACGGCCCTCCGCCGACGCGCAGGCGGTTCTGCGTTAACAGCGAGTCCCTGCGTTTCGTCCCCGCCGAACGGCTGACGGAGCTCGCCGACCCCGCCGCCGACGCCGCGGGGGAGGTGAAGACAATCCACGACAATGTTGATGAGTGCAGCGACGAGAGCTGCTGCTGCGAGCCTGAGCCGCGGTGGTCGAAGGTGGCCGAGGAGCGTTGAGAAGCCTGCGGACTCGGGACGTCACTTCAGCTCCAGCTGCCGGAAAATCTCGACCGTCGCACTGCTTTTGTTGAGCGTGTAGAAGTGCAGGCCGTCCACCCCCGCGAAGACCAGGTCCTGGCACTGTCGCGTGGCGTAGGCGATGCCCGCCCGCTCGACGGCGGGGGGGTCGGATTCCAGGGCCTCCAGCTTCGTCAGCAGCGTGTGGGGGATCTTGGCCCCGCACATCGTGACGAATCGCTTGATCTGCCCGACGTTCTGGATCGGCATGATCCCCGCCATGATCGGCACCTTGATGCCAACGTGGCGGCAGCGCTCGCGCCAGGCGTAGAAGTCGGCATTGTCGAAGAAAAGCTGCGTGATCACCTGGTCCGCGCCTGCGTCTACCTTCTGCTTTAGGTGCTCCAGGTCCCGCGTGCGGTTCAGGCACTCAGGATGCCCCTCCGGATACCCAGCCACCGCCACGAAGAAGTCGTGCCGCTCCTTGACCAGCCGCACAAGGTCCGTGCTGTTCTGGCAGCCGTCGTCGCACGGTGCGAACCACCGCGATCCCTCCGGCGGATCGCCGCGCAGGGCCAGCACGTTGCGCACGCCCGACTCCCACAGCCGGTCCAAAATCTCGCGCAGCTCATCCTTCGTATGCCCCACGCAGGTCAGATGCGCCATGGCGGTCAGGCCAAGCTCGTTCTGGATCTGCCCGACCAGCTCCACGGTCTTGGCCCGCGTGCTTCCGCCGGCGCCGTAGGTGACGCTGACGTAGGTCGGCCCCAGCGGCTTCAGGCTTCCGATCGTCTCGCGCAGGGCGGCGAACCCCTTGTTCGTCTTGGGCGGAAAGAACTCGAAGCTGACCGCCGGCCGGTCCTGCGGAAGCTGTCGCCGCGCCTCGTCTATCCGCATATCCGGATGATAGGATGGATGATTCGCCCCTGCAAGAGCCATACAGTTGCCTGTCATGGCGATGCACTGGCAACAGCCCCTTCCGCGGATCTACCGGGAGCTGACCGACCCGGAGCTGCGCTTCCGCATCCAGGCGGCCAGGGACCGGCTGGGACCACGGCTGGTGATCCTGGGGCATCACTACCAGCAGGATGAAGTCATCGCCTTCGCCGACCACCAGGGGGACAGCTTTGAGCTATCCCAGCATGCAGCGCGGCTGACTGGCGTGGAGTATGTGGTCTTCTGCGGCGTGCACTTCATGGCGGAGACGGCGGACATGCTTACACCCGAGGGCGTGCGGGTGATCCTGCCGGACATGGGGGCGGGCTGCAGCATGGCGGATATGGCGAATATCGACCAGACCCACGAGGCGTGGGAGCAGCTCACGGAGGTGTGCGGCGATCAGACGATCATCCCGATCACGTACATGAACAGCTCCGCCGACATCAAGGCCTTCGTCGGCGAGCACGGCGGGGCGGTGTGTACGAGCAGCAATGCGCGGACGGTGCTGGAGTGGGCGCTAGCGGGCGGAGCGCAGCAGAAGGCACGCAGGCACGAGGGCACGCAGGCACGAAGGGAGGCGGAAGCGAGCAGCCTTGGCAGTTCCGACACGCAGCGGGCTGCCTCCGGCACTTCGACGTTGGACGTTGGACGTTCGACGTTGGACGTTCAAGCGCCTGGCTCCGCCGCCTCAGTGCCTCCCGTCAAGGTCCTCTTCTTCCCCGACCAGCACCTGGGCCGGAACACTGCCGCCGCGATGGGCTACGACCCGGACCGCGATATGGTCGTCTGGGACCCGAGACAGGACCTGGGCGGAAACACCCTCGAGAAGCTCCGCGCCGCGACATTCATCCTCTGGAAGGGGCACTGCTCGGTTCACGCCCTCTTTCGCCCGGAACACGTGGACCAGATCCGCGAGAAGTACCCGCAGGTGAAGGTGATCGTGCATCCAGAGTGCCGCAAGGAGGTCGTGGACAAGGCGGACATGGCAGGGAGCACCGCCTACATCGTCAAGCAGGTTAAGAGCGCCGCGCCGGGCACGGTCTGGTCGATCGGCACGGAGGTGCACCTTGTGAACCGCCTGAAGAATGACCACCCGGAGCAGACGATCTTCGTGCTCTCTGACTGCCAGTGCCTGTGCACGACGATGAGCCGAATCGACCTGCCGCACCTCTGCTACGTGCTGGAAAACCTGGCGGAGGGTAAGGTTGTGAACGAGGTTCGCGTTGACGAGGGAACGCGCAAATGGGCGCTGGTGGCCCTGGACCGGATGCTGGAACTGAAAGGCACCGGCAACCCCATCGGCAAGAGTCAGCCGGCGGGGACGATGGTGGACTAAGGCAGGACTGTGATAACCCAAGGCCGTGACGACATCGACGCTCCGGCGAGGCGCCCCGCCATGACGCGAGGGCCTGCGATAGACAAAGGCCGAAGCAGCAAGCGCCGCTCCGGCCTTCGACGTTCGACGTTCAAGCGAAGCGCTACAGGTTCTCCACCTCAAACCCCTCCCGATACTTCCGCCGCACCAGCTTCGTCGCCTCTTCCGAGTTCGTAAACTCCATCGCCTCCCCATCCCACTTCAACGTCTGGTGCGGGAAGCGGCCGGAGATGGCGCCCAGGCAAAGCGCTTCGGTGAGCGGCCCCGACACCTCGAAGTTGCATTCGGTCTTGGCGCGACCCAGGCAAGCATCCACCCAGTGGTGATAGTGGTTGCGCGCCTCCAGCTTCGGCAGTAGCGGGGCCAGGTCCTTCTCGGCGTTGCGGTCGAACCACCTCGGCTGGTCGCCCTCGTGCGTGATATACAGCGAGCCACGGTCACCCACAACCACCAATGCGTTGCTCGACAAATTCGCGTGCTCCGGCATCCGCAGCGCCCGCCGGTGCGGGATCGCGCCGCCGTCGAACCAGTACCAGCCGATGTCTTCGCCGTTGCTGGCCCCGTTGCCCGGGAAGACCAGCACCGCGTGCTGGAGGCTCGGGAACTGGTCATCGGTTGCGTCCTCGCTGTGGCTCACGACGCTCTTTGCGTGCCCCAAACCCAGCCCGTAGTAGGCGGTGTCCATTATGTGGCAAGCCATGTCGCCCAGCGCGCCGCAGCCGAAGTCGTATACGCCGCGCCAAGCGAAAGGCGCGTAAGCCCCTCGTTTGTAAGACCTTACCGGTGCCGTACCCAGCCACAGGTCCCAGTCCAGCTCTTCGGGCACGCTGTCCTCGCCATCCGGCCGCGGATTGCCCTGCGGCCACCAGCCGGCGGGGCGATCGCTCCAGCCGTAGATTGCCAGCACGCGCCCCACCGTCTCGTTCCTGAGGCTCGAATCCCGCAGCAGTTCCAGCGCCTGCCGCTTGGGGATGCGCGAAGCGTTCTGCGTCCCCATCTGCGTCGCGAGCTTGGGATTGGCGGCCGCGATCTTCGCGAGCTGCCGGGCCTCGTAGATGTCGTGCGTCAGTGGCTTTTGGGTGTAAACGTGCTTGCCGGCGTTCATGCAGGCCATCGTTGCCGGGGCGTGCGTGTGGTCGGGCGTGGAGATGTGTACCGCGTCCACGCCGTCGCCCAGCTTTTCGAGCATCTCCCGAAAATCGGTGAATTCCGCCGCATCCGCGTAGCGGCCCTTGGCCTCCGCCAGGCGGTTGCGGTCCACGTCGCAGAGGCCCACGATCGCCACGTCCGGGTGCGACGCGA
>JBGTBZ010000198.1:0-1725 GCA_041749155.1 Phycisphaerae bacterium | reverse complement strand
GGCGAAGTCGGTATCCTTGGGCCAGTCGTAGGGCATGGCGCGAATCTCCCTTGGGCACTGAAATCCGTCGATCGGGCAGGCCAACCAAAGAGATTACACGTGCGGGAGCCGAGATCCTAGCCCTGTGAAAGGCCATTGAATTTTTTAACCGTGGGCGGGGGTTTCACCCCCGCACCCCCAGGATATTTGCAAAAGGTGATGAGGCTGCTATCATGCCCTTACGGTACAGCCTGGGAAGGCGATGACCGTAAAGGTGATGGGGGCGGCTCGCAAGGGCCGTCCCTTTTCCTGTGGGTGCATCGAACGGCGGCGGCTGGGTCAATCCTCCCCTCCCCCCTCCTCCGCCTGCATCGGCTCGTCGCACTCGCCGCAGATCAGCTTGGCGTCCGGCTTCGCCCAGGCGTTCGCCCGGCAGCTTGGGCAGGTGTATCTGGTCTTGCTGGCCGCTTTCTTCCGGCGGGCGGCGTCCTCCCCCTCCCCCGCCCGGTCGTGGTAGAGGATAGCGGCGCTGCTGGCCAGGAAGGCGGTGCAGGACGCGGCGAAGCGCCCGCCCTCGTCGATATAGTGCGATACCTTCTCGCCGGTTTCCTTGCCGCCCGGCTCGCCAGTGGCGGAGGGAATCAGGCCGATCTCGCGCATCTTCGCCGCCCATTCCCGGTTGTGGTAGCCGCGCCGCCCCGGCTTGCCGCCATGGTGCTGCCACAGATGGGCCATCTCGTGCGCCAGCGTCGAGAGCGTGTGCGTCGGCGTCCGGCGGGCGAAATGGGCGGGGTTCAAGGCAATCTCGTCGGTGATGTCCTTCGGGTCGGCCACGCTGGCGAACCGCTCGCCGCAGAAATAGCCGTAGGCGCCCTTGTGGCGCTGCATGGTGATGAGGCAGGGCGGAAGCTGGCCGGAGAACAGGTCGCGGTTGAAGTGGTCGTAGGCGGCGTCCAGGCTGGTGTAGGTGCGCGTCGGGCTGGCGATCATGGGCGTGTCCTCTTCTTTTGGATCGTACGATCCAATCTGATTGTACGAGGAGAGGGGCAGGCGCGCAAGTGGCTCCTGCCCCGGTGGCGCTAGGCCGCCCTCGGGCTTCGGGCCTCGATGGCGGCGGCGGCTTCGCCCAGGCAGTCATCCAGCCCGAAGAAGCCCCAGCCGCTGTCGAGCGGCTCCGGCTCCTCGACGCCGCATACCGGGCAGGTGACGATCCGCGCGATGGCGTAGCCGTACACGTCGCCGTTGCACCATCGGCTAGCCTTCGCGGAGCAGCTCCATCATGGGGAGGATGTCGTCCTGGCCGAGGCTGTCGGTCTCCTTCCACGTCTCCTCCTGCCGGTAGCCGCGGGTGATGTTGACGCTGTACCAGGTGGTGCCCTTCTCCCGGTTGGTATTCCGCCAGATCGTCAGCTTCAGCGGGCCGTCGTGGATGCTGTGTGCCGGTTTGTTGGACATGTGGTGTTTCCTTCTCCTGATGTTCCGGCCCCGCTCATCGGGGCCTTGTATCGGAGCGGCCAACAGGCGCCCCAGCCGGGAGCCTTGGCGACGGTCAAGCGAAAGGCCGAAGGCTTCCGCTCGCGGAAAGCGGCCTTGGCAGCTTGACCGGCCCGGCGGCGCCTGTAGGTTCGCGGAGAAGGCCCAAGGGCGGGGCGGGAGGGAACGCCGGAAGGAAACCGCTCCTGTCTCACCGGCACCGGGCATGCGCCCGGCGGGCGGGCGGCGGAACTGGCGCGGGCGGCAGGGCGG
>JBGTBZ010000197.1:0-2558 GCA_041749155.1 Phycisphaerae bacterium | reverse complement strand
CGACGGTGAAGCGGCCGTCGCGCGTGCGGGCGAACTCGAAGCGGATGCGCCGGCGGACCGTGGCCAGGGAGCTTTCGGCCACATCCGGGAAGGTCCGCAGCTCGTCGCGCCAGATTTCGAAGAATTGCGGGGAAATCGAGGGTTGGGTGGTGAGCAGCCCGCCGCGGTAGTCGGTCATGGCGGCGTCGAAGCCGAAGCGGCGTCGCGCCTCGTCGGCGGCGGACCAGAGCTCGTCGTAATCTGTTGCGACGACACGAGTGATGGCAGGGCGGTCGGACCAGTAGGCAAGGGTGGCGGAGGCGGGGTCGCTCCTGGAATCCGGCCGCGCCGAGCAACCCGCGGCGAGAGCAAGAGCGAGGGAAGCGGCGAAAAGGACGGGGGTGGGGAGCCTGGTGATCATGACTCCTCAGTGGGGGTGCCGACGATGTGGACGAGGATGCCGTTCATGGATCCCGGGGCCCCCAGGGCCCGCCCCGCGACCAGGACGATGCGATCCCCCTCCGCCGCCAGCTCGCGCTCCTGGAGGCAGGCATCAACGTCGTCGATGAGCCTGCGGACATCCGGGGGCAGGGGCATGGCCAGGGGCAGGACGCCGTAATGGAGGTTCACCTGTCTCAGAACGCGCGGATCATCGCTCAGGGCGACCACGGGCACAGGAAACCGCTGCTTTGCAAACAGGCGTGCCGTCTCGCCGCTCTTGGAGTAGACGACGACGAGGCGGCAGGCGAGCTCGTCGACCATCCGCCGCGCTGCGTGGGCGGCGGCGTGACCCAGATCATCGGAACCGTCGCCCGCGGGCTCGTGCGAAAGGGATGAATCGATCGCCCGGGCATAGGGAGTGTGCCCCGGGTCGCGGGCGAGGTATTGCTCGGTGACGCCTGCCACGTGGGCCATGGTGTGGACAGCGCCGACGGGAAAGCGTCCGATGCTGGTTTCGCCGCTGAGCATGAGGGCGTCAGCGCCGTCGAAAACGGCATTGGCGACGTCGCTGACCTCGGCCCGGGTGGGGCTGGAGTGCTCCACCATGCTCTGAAGCATCTGCGTGGCGACGATGACGGGCTTGCCAGCGCGGCGGGCGCGGCGAATGAGGTCTTTCTGAATGATCGGGACACGGGCGACGTCCAGCTCGACGCCCAGGTCTCCGCGGGCGACCATGACGGCGTCTGCGGCGAGGACGATGCCGTCGAAATCGCGGACCGCCTCGGCCTTTTCGATCTTGGCGACCAGGAGGGTGGAGGCGCTGCGCTTCGCCAGGTGGTGGCGCAGGTCAACGAGATCGCGGGCGCGTCGCAGGAAACTGAGGGAGAGGTAGTCCAGCCCGTGCCTGGCGGCCCACTCGACGCACTCCCAGTCGTGCTCGGTGATGCTGGGAAGCGTGAGGCTGGTATTGGGCAGGTTGACACCCTTGCGCGACTTGAGCACCCCGCCGGCGGAGCATTGCAGGCTGAGGTGATCCTGCGTCTTGCCGACGCAGACAAAGCGGAGCAGGCCATCCTCGATGAGCAGGCGGTCGCCGACGCCCACGTCATCGACGATCGCGGGGTAACTCGTGCTGACGACGCCCCCGCGGCCGACGACCGGGTGGCGGACGACGGTGAGGGGGTCGCCGACGTCGATAAGCATGCCGCCAGGCTCGTTGGCCTCATCGACCTCGCCAAGGCGGATCTTGGGCCCGCCGAGATCGCCGAGTGTGGCGATGGGCAGATCCAGGTCGGCGGCCTGCTCGCGGACCAGATGGAGGAGCGTTTCATGCTCCTGGAGGGTGCCGTGGCTGAAGTTGAAGCGGCAGACATCGACGCCGGCGATGAGCAGGGCGCGAATCCTTGCGGCATCCGCGACGGCGGGGCCGAGGGTGGCGACGATCTTGGTGCGGATCATCCGCAGGGGGACGGGACTCCCCGAGGGGGCTGCCGGGCGGGGGTCGGACTGGCTTTCTCGGCCGAGCATCGCCTGCCAGTTTACCGACGGAGACAACCGGCGGGAAAGCTGTGGGGGCCTTCAGCCGGATCATCGTCGCTATATCTGGGGTCACCCCCCCTGATCCAGCGTGTAGTTGGGCGCTTCCTTCGTGATTGTCAGGTCGTGCGGGTGGCTCTCGATCATGCCCGCGTGGCTGACGCGACAGAATCTGGCGTCGCGCTGGAGCTCGGCGATCGTCCTAGTGCCGCAGTAGCCCATGCCGGCACGTAATCCGCCGACGAGCTGGTAGACGAAATCACTCAAAGGCCCGCGGTAGGGGATGCGCCCCTCGACGCCCTCGGGCACGAGCTTGCCGCGCGCGGCGGTCGATGTCTGCCCATAGCGGTCGGCGGAGCCCTGGATCATCGCGCCCATGCTGCCCATGCCGCGGTAGGTCTTGTAGCGCCGGCCCTGGTGGATGACCGTCTCCCCGGGCGATTCATCCAGTCCCGCGAACAGGCTGCCAAGCATGCAACTGCTGGCGCCGGCGGCGATCGCCTTGGTGATGTCGCCGCTCATGCGGATCCCGCCGTCGGCGATCACCGGCACGCCCGCCGGCTCGGCGGCGCTCACCGCGTTCATCACCGCCGAGATTTGCG
>JBGTBZ010000196.1:0-1590 GCA_041749155.1 Phycisphaerae bacterium | reverse complement strand
GACCCTCGTTCGCACCGCGGCGATGCTGCGGTCGGGCGGAAGGGCGTGGTAGCGGGCGATGATCTCGAAATCGGCCTCACCCGCGTCGGGAATGAAGCGGCAACCGCCCCAGTACAGGGCCGTAGCCCGCCCATTGGACGTCGCGAGCTCCGCCGCCGCAGCACAGCGAAGATCCTGCACGCGATACGGCGCCGCGAGCTCCGGAAGCGACCCGACGGCGGTGCCAGGGAAGAAGCCCAGTTCCCGGTCCGCCTTGACGCTGAAATCCGCACCGGCGAAGTCGATCCGCCGGCACGCGTAGTAGGCCCCCGCGCAGACGCCCAGATACTGCCCGCCGGCCTCAACGTACTCCCGGATCAGTGCATTGCCACGCCCATTCAGCCTCCGGGCGTACGGCCGATCCGCCCCGCCGGGGAAGGCCAGGGCGGCGCAGCTCTCCTGCCAGCCGCCGTCGAGCAGGGTTGGGGCGTCAATCGGCTCAGCGATCCCATGAATCTCGCGGCAGGCCCGCAGCAGGCATTCGGCGCAGAAGGGGTCGGCCCCCTCATCGCTGTATACCAGGATTGGCGGGGCGGCGCTCAACGCGCCTCCTCAGGCAGGATCGACCGCCCGGCGAAGAAGATTCGCATGACCTGCTCCGCCGCCCAGGACAGCAGCACGTGGGTCCGCGGCAGGGCGTCGTTGATGCTCATGGGGCCGGGCAGGATGCTCTGGAAGCTCGTTACCCCCTGGTCGTGCACGATCGACAGCCCCGTTTCCACGCTCCCCGCCAGCACGAAACAGGGCACATGCGCCGTGTTGCACCGCCGCGCGACGGCGGAGGTGACCTTGCCGCCCAGCGACGTGGCGTCAAAGCGTCCTTCGCCGGTAAAGCACAGATCGGCGCCGCGCAACTTCTCATCCAGCCCGATCGTCTCCGCCACCGAGTCGGAGCCGGGGCGGAGCTTCGCACCGACCGCCAGATGGAGCCCGAACCCTAGCCCGCCGGCGGCGCCCATGCCGGGGGATTCCGCTGCCAGGGACGCTTCGGCCACTTCAACGAGATGGCGCAGCCCGCCGTCAAGCATCTGGACCTGCCGCGGGGAAGCGCCTTTCTGCGGGGCGAAAACGTGGGCCGTTCCGCGACGGCCAAGCAGGGAGTTGTCGACATCGTGCAGGCAGATCACCTCGGCGTCGCTCGGGGCCTTGCCGGAAAGGTTAATCTTCCGCAATCGCGACAGGTCGGCGCCCGTGATCGGGGCCCTGGCGGGGCCGTCATCCAGCTCGATCGATGTTCCCATCGCCTGAGCGGCGCCGATTCCCCCATCGCAGGTCACGCTTCCGCCCAGTCCGACGAACACCCGCCGGGCGCCCTGCTCGATAGCGTGGCGGATCAGCTCGCCCACGCCGTAAGTGGTCGTCCGCGTGGGGTCTCGATTCGAGTCTGGAAGCAGGGAGAATCCGGCGGCACTGGCCATATCGAGGGCCGCAGTGCTGCCGTCGCCCAGGAAGTAGATCCGCCCCTGCACACGCATGTCCGGCAGCGGGCCAGTCACCTCCACGTCTACCACCCTTACGCGCTCCGCCGCCGCGGCGAGGACCTCGGCGGTG
>JBGTBZ010000195.1:0-6292 GCA_041749155.1 Phycisphaerae bacterium | reverse complement strand
GCTCCGCGACGGCGGCGCCGGCGTCCGGGCCGGTGTCGGCGGACGAGGCGAGCAGCCCGCCGAGGATCTCGGAAAGGATTGATCGCTTGTGCCGGCTCATGATGGGGCACCTCCCGCCTGAATGATACCAGCCGGCGCTCCGCCGCGCCCAGCGAATTTTTGGTTGGTGGCACGTCGCGGCGACCTTGCCGTTGGCATACATGCGGATAACTCAATCCCGTCGGAACACCTCGTCAATGGTGCTGGTGATCGTCGGGAGCGTCCTTCCGGATACTTCAGGGCTCTTGAGCGTCCCGCGGACGTGGATTCGCAACAGTTCATTGCGTGCAATGCCCACAAGGTCGCCAACAAGCGGAATGCGCGCCCAGCCGTGATTGCTCGTAGTGAACGACAGATCGACCTTCTGAGATGCAAAATCCAGGGTTCCCTGCCCGTTCATCTGCATGTCCGCCGCCCGCAAGGCGATCTGGTCGAAGACCACGCGCTGTCCATCGAGCGTGAAGGAGGCCGTCGCCTCGCGGAAGGGCTCGGCGATCGGCAGGGCCAGGTTCGTCACCTGAAGCAGGCCCAGGACCAGCGGCAGGTCGTAGAGCTTCTGCCCCTCCACAATGACCTCCCCACGGCCGCGGCGGCTGGCGGGGTCGCCAAAGGTCCCCTCAACGTCCAAGCGCGCGGTCATGCGTCCCGAAAAGTCGGCCGCCGCGCCTGGCTTCTCACCGACAAGGCGGCGCACATCGGCCTCCCTGACCGCCATCTGGACTGCATAGTGGGTGGGATCCTCGTCGCTTTCGCCGAACCGCAGGTGGACGCTTCCGCCGAGCTGGCCGCCGGCCACCTGGGCGGACAGGTCATCGATGCTCAACAGTCGCGTCAGGGCGGGCATGGCGAAAGTGCCGCGAAGTTCGGTCCCGCTGCGCCCGCGAACGGCGAACTGCTCGCCGTGGAAACTGCCGGAAACCTCGCGCAGCTCGCCGCGCTGGTACGCGCCCAGGAGGTGGATCGTTCCACGGACATCCGACAGGGGCACGCCCACGTCGGCCGCGGCCGCGTGCGTCGCCACCTTCACCTCGAAATCAACATCGACCAGCGACTCCGGCACCGGATTGATTGCTCCATCAGGCCCCAACTCCTCCGGCGGATCGACCGGCGGGGGACGCGTCTGGACTCTCAGAAGATCGAATGCCGCCGTGACGGTGCCGCTGGCCTTCAGCGACACCAGCGTCTCGGCCAGCCCATCGGGCAGGGCAAGGAGCAGCGCATCATCCAGCGGGGCGTCGATCAGCCGCGGCTTCAGTTGCCAGACGTCGCCGCCATCCTTGCCGGCGCCCAGGTCGCCGAAACCGGTAAGCTCCAGCTTCGCCGGCGGCTGGCCCTCGGCCAGGGCATGGTCCGCGGTTAGCCCCTGGATTTCTATGCGCCCGGGAATGATGCGCATGGTCCCGTAGACGTTCTGCAGGGGGTAGGGGAACGCCTGTGGCAGCGCCTGGGCCCCCTTCGGTCGCAGGATCACCTCATATTGTGGCTCGAGAACGACAAGCGCATCGATAGGCGATGGATCGCGTTGCTCGTTCAGCAGCGCCGAGGTGAGTCCGCGATAGCTGATTTGCGCGTCCGTCGCGCCCGAAGGACGCAGCCAGTCCCACGCGTCCCGGGCGGCGGGCGGAAGCAGGTCGTAGATCGCCGAGTCCAGCACGACGTTCTCAGCCAGGATCCTCGCGTCGGTAATTCCGCTTTCACCGAGCTCGATGCTCCCGTTGACGGTGACATTCCCCTCGCCGCGACGGCCTGTCAGGTTGGTCAGTTCGATGCGGTCCGGAAGCACGCGCACGCGGCCGGCGGCGTCGGAGAGGCTGAATGTTCCGGTTTCCGGCCAGAATCGGCCGTCGGTAACGTCCAGCGTCACATCCCAGGCGAGATCGTCGGCCTCATCAGTGAAGACGCGGGCCGACACATCGGCAAAGCCGCCCACACCGAGGGCCGCCAGCTGTTGCACCGACTCGGGCGGCAGCGCCCCCAGAAGCGCCGCATCCGTGGGCAGATTCCGTCCGCTGACCGTCAGGTCCACGCGGAGGGGCTGATCCTGGTCGGGAGAATCGCCAGGACGGTCGCCCCAATCCACGCGCCCGCGGAAGTGGATGTCGCCGGTTGCCAGAGCCGGGTCCTGTGTGTCGCCGCGAGCGGGAACCGGGCGCGTCATGTCGGCGCCGATGATCTCCACGTGGTCGCGCCGCACGGAAACCTGCCCGCGGGCATTCACGAGCGGGTACGGAAAGCCTTCAAAGGCCCCGTTCACGTCCTTGAGGTGCAGATCGACCCGGAAGTCCCATCGCTGCCGCGGCCCCGGGGGGCGACGGACATGCGCGATGAAGTCGCCGCCGAAGGACATTGCCGGTGGAGCCGGGCCATCGAGCCCTGCTCCGCGACCGTGGTTCGCGGGGTCGAAGCGGGCAATGGTCTCGCGGGCCGGTTCGGGTAGGGCGGCGATCAGGAGGGGCTCGTTGGAGACGTCGGTGCCGGCGACGGTGATGTCAAAGCCTGCGACGCTGGTCAGCGGGCCGACGACGCCGTTGACGGTGAGGCGCGAGTTCTGGTTGGGGCCGCCGGCAAGGCCCGTGCCCTGCAGATCCTCGATGACGAGCTGGTCCTGCTGGGTGACGCGGTCGTATCGCAACAGCAGGCGGCCGCTGGCGTTGCGCACGGGATACGGGAAGCGGTCCAGTGTGAAAGTGCCGTCCAGCACGTCCACCACGCCGGTGATGATGGGGCGCACCGGCCGGCCATCCACCGGGGCCGGACGGTGCAGCTCAAGCCGCAGGCGGCATCGTCCCATCGGCAGGAATCGCTCGTAGATCTCACGGACCTGCCGCGGCAGCGAGTTGACGTAAGGCAGGTCGGGCCCGAGGGTCAGTGCCTCGCCAGCGTTCTGGACGACCAGCGAGATGGCGGCATCGGGCGAATAGCCGTCCACGATGCCATCGACCCGAAGGCGGTTTCCTTCGAACTCGCCGACAAGTCCATTGACGAGCAGCCCCGCGTCGGTGAAGACGAAGCTGCCGCCGACGTCGCGGAACTCCAGCGGGCGCAGCTCGCCCCGTTCGGCCATGGCCAGGAGCCCGCGACGGAGCTTCTCATCTTCGACGCGAGGGGCGAAGTCGCGCAGGAAGCTGGTGATCTGTCGGCGGATCTGCACCTCTTCGGCGGGCAGCCACTCCTCCGGCAGTCCGCGCATCTGGGCGTCGTCCAGTCGCATCACGGCGCGAAAGCGCGGCACGCGCTCGCTCGTGCCGTCGGGCCCCACGATCGTCACCATGTTCTCCCAATCGAGGCTGATGGACGGGACCTGGAGCCGGCCCATGATGCCGTGCTGCCGCGACCACTCGGCGGCGGCGCGGGGGAGGATGTCGAGCAGGGCGGCGAAATCGACATCCTCGAGCCTGGCTTCGAGGTTGCCCCCGTGCAGGTCGATGGTGCCGCTGGCGCGGGGCCCGACGTCGGTGGCGGAGCGGGAGAGGCCGCGCGTTTGCACTGCGAAGCGGTAAGCGCCTGAGTCGGTTTGATCTCCCTGGGCGACGGGGCGTAGCTGGGCCTCGATCCCCACGCTGCCGCGTGGGGTGACCTCGCCGCCGGCTTGCCGTGCATAGTCCACCTGCGCGTTGCGCAGAAGGATCTCCGGCAGTTCTTCCGGCGGAGTGAAGCGGCCATCGCTCTCGTCCCGGCGGACGCGCTGCAGGCGCTGAAAGTTCCAGGCGCCGTTGTCCAGGTCCTCGGTAAGGCGCACGTGCGGATCGACGGCGACAACGCGCTCAGCGGAAATGCGTCCAAGGAGCAGGTCCATCGGGTTGTAGTCGATCTGTACGGAGCGGGCGGTGAAGATGATGTCGTCGCCAGGGGCGCCGTTGGCGGGAGCCCGGGCATCGTGCGGCACGCGGATGGTCACGCCTTCAAGCCGCAGCCCCTCGAAGAGGGAGAGGCTGGCCGCCTGCACCTGGGCAGGCCCGCCGACGAGGCGGGTGAGATAGTCCTCTGCCTGAAGCCGCACGCGCTCGGCGTCGGTCACCAGGGCATAGCCGACGATCATCGCGCAGAGGACGGCCAGTACGCCCAGGCCGCTCCAGCGGCGCAGCGCCGAGTGCCGCGGGCGGATCGGGCAGGTGCTCCGCCAGGTGCGCTCAAAGAGGTTGTGATGCGTCGGTGGGAGGGGCAAAGGGAACTGCTTTGAGAGTGCGGCTAATCACTGGCTTCGCCGCGGATGACCTCGAAACCGCGGCCTGGTGCGTTTCTGCCTTTAGCTTCGTCGTCGTTTGCGGCGCGTTGTTGTCGCCACCACGCAAAAGCGCCGGCAATGGCGGCCAGTCCTGCGGCCGCCAGTATCGCCAGGGCGGGGTCGGCGGGAAGCCGATAACGCACGGACCCGACGCTAAGCATGTGCAACAGCGTCAAATACACCGCGGGGGCCAGCAAAAAGGCCTTCGCCGACCTGGCCAGCTCGCTGTAGAGCAGGCCCACGCCCGCCAGCAGGAACAGCGGCACCGAGTAGAGCAGGCCGGCCAGGAGGTAGAGCGGCTGGTCCTGCTGCGAGAGCGGAATCGGGCTCCACGTTCGCCCGGCCTTCTTCATGGCGAGTAAAACGGCCCGCCCCGGGTGCTCCCGGATGGCCGCGAAGGCCTTGTCCTTTAAGTACGCATCCCGCTCGATTTCGTTCATGAGCCCCAGTTGCGGCATCTTGGCGATGAACGACTGGTCACTACCGCCGGTGGTATTGTCGATGTGCCAGCCGTCGTAGAGGGTGATGCCATGGTTGGTGGTCATCCAGATCCACTCGTCGAGGACCCTGTTGTTGCGCATGGCCCACGGCAGCAGGGCGATCAGGAGCAGCATGGCGGTGGTAAGCCCCACCGGCAGAGGCCAGCGGCTATGCACGGCAAAGGGGTGACGCCCTGGCAGAAAGACGCTGGCGATGCCCATGACTATCGCCAGGCCCGCCCCGCTGGGTCGCACGTAAACCGCCATGACAAGTGCGATGATGCCCAGCCACCAGAGCCTGCCGCGCGTACCCGGGCGGGCCAGCCCCACCATCCCCCACGCAAGCAGCGCGGTGTATAGCGTTTCGCTCAGCACAAGGCTCGAAAAGTAGACCAGGAACGGATTGATCGCAACGACAGCCGCGGCGAACAGGCTTGGGCCGGAGGCGAGCCAGCGGCTGGCGAGCAGGAAGGTCGCCATCACGGTAGAGACCCCCAGCAAAGCCTGGACGATGCGCACGACGCGCACGGATCCGCCGCAGGCGGCGACCAGCAGCGGATAGCCGGGCATGCGCTGGGCCAGGAGCGCCTGCGGCGTGGGATACCGCTCGTCCACCACGACAAATCCGTTGCCATCGAGCACGGAGCGGGCCAGCTCGAGATACTCCACCTGGTCGGGGAGCTGCTGGACGAAGGCCTCGTCGGCCGGCAGGTAGAAGGCCAGGCCCAGCCGGAGGGCAAGGGCAACAACCAGCACCAGCCCCAGCCGCTTTCGCGGCAGGGCCTCATGATCTTCTGCGGCCCGAAACATCATGCTCGATCCAGAAAATCGGCGGAAGCGCTAGTTCTTTTGCGCCGCGTCCGCCTCACTGTCTTTAAGGCCGCCGGACGGGAGGGGTTGCAGGACATCTTGATCGGCCTCCAGCCGTACGCGGCGGCGGGGGAAATCGAGGGTGACGGTGAACCGCGCCAGCAGATCGTTACCGATGGCGGCGGTGCGACCGGCGTCATCGCCTGTGAAGACGGAGGCAAGCGGCCGGACGATGCGATAGCGGCCGATGAGCAGGTCCGCCCCAAGTGGCGATCTCTGGACGCCGCGCTCGCGATGTGCCGTTGCGCTGACACCGGCGTCGCCAGACGACTGCCCTCGAGCAGACCTGCCGCAGCGCTGCGAGGGAAGTGGATTGAGCCGCTGAAGCCGGTGTCGATGACGAGATGCCTGCGGGCTCCGGCGGAGGGTTGGCCCTCGCCGGCGAAGATGACATCGATGCCCATGAGCCCCGCGGGGGTTGGGCGCAAGTGAAGCACGTTCTGATCATCCGGCTCCGGCAAGGCATCGTTAGCGAGCCCCAGAGTCCCCTCGGCGAAGTCGAACCGGGCGACGGTGCGTCGCAGCAGGGCCAGGCCGATTATGCCGTCGAGGCCGGCGTGGTCCGCGATCACCGAGTCCATTACGGCGACGTGGAAGTCGCCGAAGCTAGCGGGCTTGCCGCCCGTGGGCAGGTCCAGGCGTTCGACGTGGGCGGCACTGACGGCCCGTCGCTCGCCGC
>JBGTBZ010000194.1:0-2681 GCA_041749155.1 Phycisphaerae bacterium | reverse complement strand
CGTGTTGGCATGGGGAATGATCTCGCCAACATCGATCACGTCGGTCTTCACCCCATCGATCTCCCCGGGGATCCGATCCCTATCCTTGATGTTGGCGGCCTTGACGCGCACGAGCACGATGATGGCGAGCTCATTCGTTGGCTTCCCTCTGACGCGTTTCAGCCCGACGCCGATGCCGACGACGAGACACAGAGAGAGACTGCGCTTGTTCCGAAAGCTGAGACAGCCAGTTAGGACACTGCTCACCGTTCGATGATAAATCGTTCCCTCTGACTGGGCCATCAAATTATTTTGGTCGCGTCGGTGAAGCGGAGACAGGCTCTAGTGGCGACCGACCTGATCGAGGAATAGCCGACCGGGTACTCACCAAAAACAATGGGCGAGAGCGTGATCGTCCCGGCGCGTTCTCGGGCCTTTGCGTTTCAAAAAGCCCACATCGGATTGGTAGATTCCGCCATGCCTTGGAAAACGCATCCGATGGCCGTCGGAATATTGACCGCCGGCCTTGGGCTCCGCCGTATTCTCAAAGACTGGCCTTGTGACTCATGCTGGTCCGGCCGGCGTCGGTCTCCGCAAGGAGGTGTAATCGTGCGAGGCATCAATACCGCGCCAGCCTGGGTAACCTGCGCCCGGACCTTGGCACGAACGGGAGAGCTAGCGCCAATACCGAGACGACATAGAGACGCCAGCGTCGAGATGTTGCGGCCGAACCCCGGACAGCAGCCAGCTGCATACCCTTGTTCGGCGAGGCGCTTGTCGCCCCGCCGGGGTTGGACTTGATGGACTAACGGACTGCCGCCGTCCGCAGTCTCTCCAGTGGCCCCGCGAAGTAGGACACGTTATGGAAGGCTTCTCGGGCGATCGCTTCCGCCACGGCTTTGGCCTGCGCCCCATCACGCCCGAACACAATAATACGCGTATTGTGGTCCTCCATCGGCAAGCGCCCATCGTCCTTCGCCTTTTTCACCTCTCCCACGTCCTTACCAGGCTTGACGCCACTGAGAGGCAGATTATGGGCGTTCGCGATAGGGTTGGCACTGAACTCCTCGGGGTCACGGGCGTCAATCCACACGGCGCTGTGATCCTTCTCCCTGAGGTATTGCACGCCTTCTGCCTCTATCTCCGTGATTCCCACGAGGGCACGCCACACCGGAATACCGAGCTGGTAACGCCGTACACTGGTATAGCCCGCCGCCAGCAGTTCCTCTGCTAAGCGTTCGCTCTTGCCGCAAAACGGATCATTACAGTAGAGGACAATCGCGGCTGCTTTGTCCCGGACAACACGCCCGATTTCTGCAACGTCGGAGACATAGAGGGAGATCGGGACCCCCGGCTTCGCCGACACATTGACAGCACCGGGAATGTGGCTGACGGCGTACTCATTGAACGGGCGCGCGTCGAAGACAGTGGCGCTCTTCTCCGCCAAGACTTTCCGCAGTTCTTCCGTCGAGAGCTCCGGTGTCTTCTGGTCAGACTCCATCAGTGTGGCCTGGTGGATATTCATAACCGCCTGGCCGCTGGCATACGGTGCGCAGACGCCCAGCGCCAGCCACACAACGGATAGCACTCACCACATGGGATAGGATGTCGATTTCATCTTTCCTTCTCCCTCAGTGATCGGAGGGTGATAGGCGGGCCTCCTCATCCCGTCTGGGCCGCGTTGCGGAAGGTCAGGGACCCACCTGCTGCAAGTAGTTCGCGGCCCCGTAGTTGGCCACGTTCTGCCCGAGCAACTGTCCCGCCACATCCGCGCTGCGGAAGTGGAGGCCAGCCCAGATGCGTGCTTCGATGAGCTCGGCGAGTGGCTGCGAGAATGTGTCGAACGTACTGCGGGCTGTCCAGCGCGGGCGGTGGCGCAGAACGGAACTGCGCGTAGCTCTGCTTGAAGAACGGCTTGACCCCGCCCACCCATGGCGTCGGGTCGAGGATCGGCTGGCCGCTGGCTGAGAGAAGCGGCGACCAATGTCCCGGCGACGAGTTCGGCACCCACTGCGACGGCCCGAACCGTCCGTCGCCCGCTCTCGCGTCGAGCATGGCCTCGGCCGCTGCCTGCCCCACCGCGATGCCCTGCTGCTTGAAGGAGTCATTGTCGATCGCATTGAGCGAGGCTGCGTACTGGGAGGCGAGCGTCATCAGAAGTGCCTCGCGGTTGGGGAATGACGCCGTCGCCGGTGCGGTCGAGACGAGATCCGAAAGCACGACGTACGCCGCCGTTGCGACGGCAGCGCCGATCGACGTTTTGTCGCCGACGCGCCTGTAGAGCAGATATGGCCGATGCTGCCTCGGTCCGATCGCGTTCACCGCGTCGTACACGGCACCCTGCACCATGCCCATGTTTATCTGCATTGCAGGTGGGGCACCGCCGCTCGGCCCCGGAAACGCGGCGAGCGTCGTCAACGCGACTTGGTTCCATTTAGTCACCTCAGTGCCGTCAGTTCCCGCGGTTGGTTGTGCCGATGCGCCGAAGACGCCCAGCCCCGCCAGCACGAGGACCGCCACTGCAACGAGCCAACTGGATCGCTTGTGCCTCATGACTTGTTCCTCCTTCGTTAGTCAGACTTGAAGCTCCCTGTGAACCGATAAAACTGTTCTGACCGCAGAAAACATCCCCACGACAAAGGTTCCGTGCAAGCAAGACGTGCTACTCGCAGCGTTACAGGCGGCAATTTACCGCGGCTAAG
>JBGTBZ010000193.1:0-2442 GCA_041749155.1 Phycisphaerae bacterium | reverse complement strand
GATCCGCTCGACGCCGCGACACAGCTCGGCGCCCTGGGCAGTCGCCCGCACTTCGAGAAGGTGGATTCGTATGTGAAGCTGGCCCGCGAACTCGGCGGGGAGGTGCTGTGCGGCGGCGGGCCCGTCGCCCCGTCGCTACTCCCCGACCGCTGCCGCGGGGGTTTCTTCTATCAGCCGACGGTCATCACAGGCTTATCCTCCGACTGCCGGGTGGAGCAGGAGGAGATTTTTGGCCCCGTGATGACGATCTCGCCGTTCGACAGCGAGGAGGAAGCCCTGGCCCGGGCCAACGACACCCCCTACGGCCTGGCGGCGACCCTATGGACCAGCGACCTGGCCCGCGCTCACCGGGTCGCGGCGGGCCTCCAGGCGGGGATTATCTGGGTCAACTGCTGGATGCTGCGCGACCTGCGCACCCCGTTTGGCGGGATGAAGCAAAGCGGCGTGGGGCGCGAGGGTGGGTGGGATGCGTTAAAGTTCTTTACAGAGCCGAAGAATGTGTGCGTGAAGCTGTAGCGCCCTGCACAGGTGCCCGCCTGTGTCTGTCCCTCAGATCGGACATAGGCGAGGCGCCTGTGCCACGCCGGAGCCAATTCATGACCGACCGCATCGACTCCCCCACCGCTGCCGAGCCCGTCGGGCCGTATCCGCATGCGCGGCGGGTCGGGAACCTGCTGTTTCTTTCCGGCGTGGGGCCACGGAAGCGCGGGAGCCGGGATGTGCCGGGGGCGGAGGTGGACGCGGGCGGCAAGCTGGTCGGCTGGGACATCGAGGCGGAGATGCGCTCGTGCTTTGACAACATCCGGGCGATCCTCCAGTTCGCGGGTTCGAGCTGGGAAAACATCGTGGATGTCACGGTCTTTCTGACCGACATGGAGCGCGACTGGGAGACATACAACCGCATCTACGCCGACTTCTTCCCACCGGGGCCGAGCCAGCCGAGCCGGACGACGGTGGAAGTTTCCCGCCTCCCCACCGGCGGGAACACGCCGATTCACTTCGAGATCAAGGTCGTAGCGGTTGTTTAGGCCATTTGGAGCTCAGGCGAGCTCCTCATCGGCCAGGCGCTTCACCTCGCCCTTCCAAGCGTCTTCCGCCATCCCCGCCGCCCTTTCGCGCGGGAGGCGGGCGATGATGCGTTCCAGGACGGCATCCAGCTCCCGCCCGCGGCGGCGGGCCTGGGTGTAGGGGACGGTCGAGAAGCTGACGAGGTTGTACTGGGGCGTGACGCGGCCCTCGAAGAGGGAATGGACGGCCTGCTCGACGCGCTTTTTGTAGAGGAAAGCGGGATCGCCGACCTTGTCGCGCATCTCGATGAAGTTGTCGATGGCCATATCCGCGATGGCGTCGGCATCGGGTTTGCGGATCTGCTCGAACTGCTCCAAGGCCCGCTGCTGCTGATCCGGTTGCGGGCGGGACGCCTGAGTTGCCGGCCGCATGCGTCCCACCTCGCGGTTCAGACACTCCGCCAGCACCAGGCAATCCTCGAATGCGGCGTTCATGCCCTGGCCGTAGAAAGGGACGATGGCGTGGGCGGCGTCGCCGAGCAGGACGAGCTTTCCCCCGTGCTGCCAGGGCCAGCAGCGTACGGTGACGAGGGAACTGGTGGGATTGCGGAAGTAATCGTCCACCAGCGTCGGCATGAGCGGCACGGCATCGGGGTATTGCTCGCGGAAGAAGGCGAGAACTTCCTCGGGCGTCGTCAGGTTCGCAAAGCTGTGCGGCCCTTCGAAGGGCCAGAAGAGCGTGCAGGTGAAGCTGCCGTCGCGGTTGGGCAGCGCGATCATCATCGACCCGCCGCGCGGCCAGATGTGCAGCGCGTTGGGGTCCATGGCAAACCCGCCGCCCGCGGCCGGCGGGATGTGCAGCTCCTTGTAGCCATGCTCCAGGTAGCTCTGGCTGTAGTCGAAGCGGTCGGTCTTCTGCAGTCGGGCGCGAACGGCGGAGAAGGCGCCGTCGGCGCCGATCACCAGGTCCGCCTCAATGCGGAGCTCCGGGCCTTCCTCTGTTTGAAAGATCGCTGCCGGCGCTTCGAGGTCGATATCCACGCAGGCGTGCCCGAAGTGCAGGGAGACGTTCTCGTGGGCATCGGCCGCCCCGAGCAGGGTCAGGTTCAGCCCGCCGCGGGAGACGGAGTTGATGGCGTCGGACGGGTCCTTGCTGTAGGGCTGGAAGATGGGGGGAGGGGAATGATGAGTGATGAATGACGAGTGATGCGTGCCGGAGCCGGAGGCGGTGACTGTGCCCTCATCACTCATCACTCCGCGTTCATCACTCCTGACCCCGTGGATCATCCGCCCCGGCATTCGGATCGCGTCTTTCGCCAGAACGACCTCGTCCAGCCCCACGCCCCGCAGCCCCGCCAGCCCGCGGGCGGAGAGGGCAAGGTTGATCGACCGCCCCCCGATATAGCCCGCCGCCCGCGGGTCCGGCCGGCGCTCG
>JBGTBZ010000192.1:0-2191 GCA_041749155.1 Phycisphaerae bacterium | reverse complement strand
TCGGCAACCTTCGTCGGTGCCGCCACCTCCGCCGTCCCGCCATCCCCACCGGCGGGGACAAGCTGCCCCCCGCCGTTTGCGCCAAGGCCCCCGCCGTTACGCTGGCGGGCGATTTCGCCCCATTGCTCGCTGATGTAGCGGGCGTAGGCATCCATGCGATCCTCGCCGATCCCGGCGCGCGACAGGTCCAGCTCCGCCGCGGAGTCGTTGGCGTCTGACAGCAGGAAGCCCACCAGGTGAAAGAGCATGGGCTCCCCGGGCTCCCCCGGCTCCTGCACGGCGGCGGGCCGGCTGACGAGCTTCACCTCGTCATTGCGCGTCAGGTGCTGGGCCTCGACCCATCCGCGGTGCCGTGTCCAGAGCTTGTGGTCGGCGGTGAGCTTCAGGCTGTAGCCGCTCTCGGTGCGCAGCTCGAAGACGTCGCGCTCGCCGGTCGGGAACGCGCCCTCGACGACGTGGATCTCCTGGTCTTCGACGTTCGTCACGATCCGGCTGGGCAGGTGGATCATCGAGTCGATGCGCCGCCAGATGCCGCCGGGGGTCAGGACGCGGGTGTCGCCTGTCACGCAGGGGTTGCTCGCATTGATGCGGCCGGAAGCGGGGCAGGTGTGCCACTGGTTGATCGTGGTGTCGTACTGCACGCCCGGGTCAGCGCATCGCCAGGCGGCGTAGGCGATCTGCTCCCACAGGTCGCGTGCCTTGACGGTCTTTGCCACCTTCCCGGTCGTACGGCTGTAAAGCGTCCAGTCGCTGTCATCCTCCAGGGCCTTGAAAAACTCGTTGGGAATGCGGACGGAGTTGTTGGAGTTCTGCCCGCTGACGGTGTGGTAAGCCTCGCCGTTGAAGTCATAGCTCAGCTTCAGGCCCAGCTTCCTCGCCACCTCCTGCTGGTCGGCCGGCAGGATGCGCAGGCCTTCCACCATGGCGGCTACTTTCAGCTCTTCGCGCACCTTCCAGTTCACGAAGCTCTCGATGTCCGGGTGATCCAGATCCAGGCAGACCATCTTGGCGGCCCGCCGGGTGGTCCCGCCGCTCTTGATCGCCCCGGCGGCCCGGTCGCCGATCTTCAGGAAGCTCATCAGGCCGCTGCTCTTACCGCCGCCGGACAGCGCCTCATCCTCGCCGCGGAGCTTGCTGAAGTTCGTGCCCGTGCCGCTGCCGTACTTGAAGAGCCGGGCTTCGCGCGTCCAGAGGTCCATGATGCCCCCGTCGTTCACCAGGTCGTCACTGACGCTCTGGATGAAGCAGGCGTGAGGCTGGGGATGCTCGTAGGCGTTGGAGCTCTTCTTGAGCTCGCCCGTCGAGGGATCGCAATAAAAGTGCCCCTGTGCAGGGCCGGTGATGCCGTATGCCCAGTTCAAGCCGGTGTTGAACCACTGCGGGCTGTTGGGCGCAACCATCTGGTGCAGCAGCATGTGCGACAGCTCGTCGTGGAATGCCTGCGCATCCTCCGCCGTGTCGAAGTAGCCGTGCTTCTCGCCCCAGTGCCGCCAGCAGCCGGCGAGGCGATGGATTACCTGACGGGCGCTGGTCTCCGGGCCCGTGACAACGCTGCCGTCCTCGTGCCGCAGGACATTACCTCGCTCATCCGTCTGCGGCACCCCCGCCTTGCGGAAGTACTTGCTGACCATGATGTCGGTCGCAAGCTGGCTCCAGGCCTTCGGCACCTCGGCGTCCTTCATTTCGAAGACAACCGAGCCGTCGGGATTAGTGATACGACTGGTCCGCCGCGCATATTCCACGGGGGCGAATACGTCCTCTCCCGGCCTGGTGAAACGGCGAGTGATCTTCATGTCTTGCTTTCCCGGAGAGCTAAGGGTGATTGTAGTTGTGAAACGTCAGGTCGTCCTTGATTTCGACCGCCCTGACCCGGATTCCGGCGCTGTCGCATAAGCCCGCACGGTCACGACAACGCCACGCGCCGGCCGACAACGGCCAGCGACGAGTCTCCACGCCGCTCAGCCGCCCGATGGCCGCGTGCTGGGGCGTGTCTCAGCTTCCTGCTGTCTGCGCAATGCCTCTTCCGCGGCCCGGCGCTGCTCGCGCTCTTGCTCCGTCTCTGGACGGATCATCGTCCGCGTGGCTTCCTGCTGCACGCCGCCCATCGGCAGCGCGTAGATCGCGTAAACCCCTGCCGCGTCCAGCGGCCCCCGCACGAGCACATTCGACCCCAGCCGCACGCCGGCGCGGC
>JBGTBZ010000191.1:0-2543 GCA_041749155.1 Phycisphaerae bacterium | reverse complement strand
CTACAATCGCCGCCCATGGCCAAACGCCCCGCCGATGTGCCCGAAACGATGAAAGCGCTTGTCAAGGCCGAGCGCCGCGAGGGACTCTGGCTCAAAGACGTCCCGACTCCTGAGATGGGCCCCGGCGACGTCATGATCCGCGTCGACCGCACCGGGATCTGCGGCACGGACGTTCATATCTACAACTGGGATGACTGGGCCCAGAAAACCATCCCCGTCCCCATGGTCGTCGGCCATGAGTTCGTTGGCGAGATCGTCGCCGTTGGCGAGAACGTCACCGATTTCAAGGTCGGCTGGCTGGTCAGCGGCGAGGGGCATGTCGTCTGCGGCACCTGCCGCAACTGTCTCGCCGGCCGGCGGCACCTTTGTGCCAACACAAAAGGCGTTGGGGTCAACCGGCCCGGAGCGTTCGCTGAGTACGTCGTCATCCCCATGGGAAACGTCTGGCACCACCGCGATGAGAACATCGACCGCGACGTGGCCAGCATCTTTGACCCCTTCGGCAACGCCGTCCATACCGTCCTGCAGTGGGACCTGCGCGGCGAGGATGTCCTGATCACCGGCGCCGGCCCCATCGGCTGCATGGCGGCAGCCATCGCTCGACATGCCGGGGCGCGCCACGTCGTTGTGACGGACCTGAATCCCTACCGCCTGAGCCTGGCGAAGAAGCTGGGCGCCACCCGCGTGGTCAACGTCCGGGAGGAGAAGCTGGCGGACGTGCAGAAGGGGCTGGGGATGACCGAGGGATTTGATGTCGGCTGCGAGATGTCGGGCGCTGCCCCCGCCTTCCGCGACCTTGTCGCCAACATGGCCCATGGGGGCAAAATCTCGATCCTGGGCATCCCCGCCGGCGATGTGCAGGTGGACTGGAACGCGGTGGTCTTCAACATGCTCACGCTTAAGGGGATCTACGGGCGCGAGATGTACGAGACCTGGTACAAGATGACCACCATGCTCCAGAGCGGCCTGGACATCAGCCCCGTCATCACCCACCGCTTCCACTACACCGAGTTCGAGAAGGGGTTCGAGACGATGATCGGCGGAAACAGCGGCAAGGTCATCCTGAGTTGGCGGTAAGTAGTCGGGAGTCACCTCAAATGCCCCACCGCCGTTCGCTGGTCCTGATCCCGGGGCTCGGCTCCGATGCCGCCCTCTACCGGCCCCAGAGCCACGCCCTGGGCGACCGGCTGATCGTTCCGCCGTGGCTTGACCCGCTGGACGCCGACGAGACGCTGGAAAGCTACGCACACCGCCTTGTGGACGTGATCCGGGCCGATCCGAAGGTGGTCGCCCCCTTCTTCGTCGGCGGCATCAGCTTCGGCGGGATGCTGGCGGCGGAGATCGCCGAGTGCTGCCACGAGGATGTGGCGGGGCTGATCCTGCTGGGCGCGTGCACGGACAAGTCGGAGATCCCGCGGATCTTCGACCTGGTGGCCCTGGCGGGCCCATACGTGCCAACGGGACTGGTCATGGCCCTGACCCGGCGCGCGGCCCCGGCGGTCATCTCCTGGTGGCAGGGGCTTTCGCCCGAGGATGCGGACCTGTTTGCCAGTGTCTACTCCCGCGGGAGCGTCGAGCTGCTGAAATGGGGAGCGCGGGCCATGCACCGATGGGGTTCGGCGATCGTCCCGCAATGCCCCGTCTTCCGCGCGCACGGCCGGCGCGACATCGTGATTCCCATTCCTGAGCAGAAGATGCGACCGGGCATTGACCTGGTCGTCCCCGACGGCAGGCACCTGATCAATCTGACGCACGCGGAGGCGGTGAACCGATGGCTTCTGGGAGTTATGGACGGGCGCTGCTAGCCGCAGGCCAACGGCTTGCGGCTAGCGAGCGTGCGTCTTTATCCCTTCGTGCCTTCGCTCCTTCGTGGTTAAACTCCTTCCCTCATGGCCGACAAGCACTCCTTCGACGTCGTCTCCGAGCTCAACCTCCAGGAAGTCGCCAACGCGGTCGACCAGGCCCAGCGTGAGATCGGCACCCGCTACGACTTCAAGGACACCCACGCGGCACTTGAATTCGACCGCAAGGCCCCCTCCCTGAAGCTCACCGCCGACAGCGAGCACCAGCTCGAGGCCGTCCGCAAAGTCATCGTCGAGAAATTTATCAAGCGCGGCGTCGAGCCAAAGGCGATGGACCCCCAGAAGATCGAGCACGCCAGCCACGACACCGTCCGCCAGGAGGTCAAGCTCAAGAGCGGCATCGACAAGGACACCGCCAAGCTCATCACCAGGCAGATCAAGGAGATGAAGCTCAAGGTCTCTGCCAGCATCCAGGGCGATTCGGTGCGGGTCAGCGGCGCGAAGAAGGATGAGCTTCAGGCCGTCATCCAGGCCCTCAAAACGGCCCCGCCGAACGACACGCCGCTCCAATTCACGAATTTCCGGTAACCGGCGGCCGATGCTCCAGTTAGCGCGCTCCGGCGGGGGCGAATCTTCGGGTAGATGGGCCTGCGGCGAAGCATTCCTCCCAGCCCGAAGTTCCATCCCGGCAATCCATCGCTCCTGTCGCGCTGGGCCCGCGAATGCGCCGCCGGCGCGCGG
>JBGTBZ010000190.1:0-1676 GCA_041749155.1 Phycisphaerae bacterium | reverse complement strand
TGCTGTATCACCTGATCGCGGGGACGGACGAGGCGACGACAGCATTGCTGGACGACCTGGTGATCATCATCGACCCGATGCTGAACCCGGACGGGCGCGACCGCTATCTGTCGCAGCAGCGCGACGCCCTGACGCGCGCCCCGAACGTGGACGACCAGGACGTCCAGGCGATCGGCGGCGAGCCGGGCGGGCGGACGAACCATTACATGTTCGACCTGAACCGCGACTGGATCTACGCGACGCAGCCGGAGACGCAGGCGCGCATCCGCTTCCTGCGCGACTGGCATCCGCTCTTGATGGTCGATGCCCACGAGATGGGCTCGCAGGACACGTACCTCTTCGGCCCCGGTCGCGATCCGACCAATCCGAATATCCCCGCCGCCCGGCGGGCGCAGCGAAGGCTCTTTGGCGATGAGCAGGGCGCCGCCTTCAGCGAGCAGGGCTGGCGGTACTACAGCGGCGAATGGGCCGAGGAGTGGTACCCCGGCTACACGGACAGCTGGGGCGCCTACCGCGGGGCGGTGGGCGTTCTTTACGAGCAGAGCCACCGCGGGGCGTGGGGCGTTCGGCGGCCGGAGGGGTTCATCGCGACGCACCGCAACGGCGTACACCAGCAGGCGGTGAGCTCGCTGGCGAACCTGAACACGCTGCGGACGCACCGGGACCGGCTTGTGGGCGATTTCGTGCAGGAGCGGCGGGCGAGCGTGTCGGCGGAGTCGCCGTTTGCGGACCGGGTGTTCGTGTTCGTGCCCGCGGGGAACGCGGGTCGCGAGTCCCAGCTTGCGGAGCTCCTGAAGCTGCAGGGATTTGAGGCCTTCGTGGCGGAAGACGCCCTGACGCTGCCCGGCGGCGTGGACCGCATGGGCAATGCCATCGAAAACAAGCAGATCCCCGCGGGGGCGCTGGTGGTGCCCAATCGCCAGCCCGAGGGCCCGCACGTCGCCGCGGTGCTGGAGTTTGACACGCGGTTGAGCCCCGAGTTCCTGAAAATGGAGCGGCAAAGCCTGCTGCGCGGGGAAGGGGGCATGATCTACGACATCACGGCGTGGAGCGTGCCGATGTTCTTTGACATCGAGGCGTACGAGGCGCGGATGGACCTGCCCGAGGGCCTTCGCAAGCTCGAAGAGGTGGATGCCTGGCCACAGCAGCCCCCCGCCGGCGTGGATCGGCGTGACGCGAAGGTGGCCTATGTGATCGACGGCCGCGACGACCGAAGCGTCGCGGCGGCGGGACGGCTGATGGAGCGCGGCATCGAGGCCAAACTGGCCCTGCGGCCGTTTAAGTTCGGCGAGCGGGAGTTCCCGCGCGGGTCAGTGGTCGTGGCGCGGCAGGACAATGCCGGGTTCCAGGGCGACTGGGTGACCGCCATCGACGAGGTCACGCGCAGCCTGGGCCTGGGAGCGACGGCGGTGGACAGCGGGACTGGTGAACCCTTGGAGAGCGACGAGGCGGACCCGATCGACTTCGGCGGGGCCTACTTTCGGCGTCTGGAGCCGCCTCGGATCGCCCTGTTCACGCGCGGGATGGCCGCCAACTACTCGTCGGGGGAGGCCTGGCACACGATCGACCAGCGGCTTGGGCTTCGTGCCAGCTATCTGAACACGAATTACGCCCCCTTCTCCGACCTGCGTCGCTATAACGTCATTGTCCTGACGGACTTACCGCAGCGGGCGATC
>JBGTBZ010000189.1:0-5712 GCA_041749155.1 Phycisphaerae bacterium | reverse complement strand
GATGACGACGCTTGGGGGGACGGGCACGCCCGGGATGGTAGCTCAGGCCGTCGCGGGCTCCGCCGGGTGCGGCTCGCCGTTGGTCTGCTTGTCGTGCGGGGCAAGCCGGCGCACGGGAGGCTCGTCGGGCCCCTGCGGCTGGGTGTAATCCGGCTCGGTGCGGAAGAGGCGCATGAAGTCCATCATGAGGCTCAGCAGCGTGGGCGTAAGCAGGAGCGTGAGGATCGTGCTGACCGCCAGGCCGCCGATGATCACCGCGCCCAGGCCGCGATACAGCTCGCTGCCGGCGCCAGCGAAGATGACAAGCGGCGAGAGGCTGGCCAGCGACGTCACGACGGCCATGAAGATCGGCCTGACCCGGGTCTGCGTGCTGCGGGCGATCGCCTCGTTGCGCTCCATGCCGTCGCGCCAGAAGTTGAGCGCCTGGTAAACGATCAGGATCGGGTTGTTAATGATCGTGCCGATCAGGATGATGAAGCCCAGCATCGTCAGCACGTCCAGCCTGGCGTTCGGATCCACCGCGTGAAGCATCGCCAGCGCTACCAGCCCCCCCGCCATCGCGAAGGGGACCGACAGGATGATCACGATCGGGTAGATCCAATTCTCCATCAGAGCCGCCAGCAGCAGGTACGTCACCAGCGCCGCCAGGATGAATCCCGGGATGAACGCCGCCGTGAACGCCTCCAGCTTGTTGGCGGCCCCGGTCATGACCAGCCGCATGCTGGGCGCGATGACGCCGGCCTGTCGCAGCGGCGCTTCGATCTGCGCCTCGATCAGATTGGTTGCCTCGCTGATGCTGATGCCCGGCGGGAGGTTGATGGAGAAGCTGACACTGCTCTGCTCCTCCGTGCGGTTGATCTGCTGCGGCGCGGTGTCGGCGATCATCTGAACGACGGATGAGAGCGGCACGACGCGGCCGTCGCGCGTGGCCATGGGTACGTCGTTGAGATGCTCGACGAAGGTCTGCTCGCGCGGAAAGCTGGTCAGGACAGTGAGATCGATGGCGCGGCCGGCGTAGCGGTAATCGCCGATGACCTGCCCGTCCACCGCCACCTGCGACATGGTGCGGATGCTCGATTCCGGCACGCCCGCGAGGCCCGCGCGGGCGCGGTCCGGCTCGATGCGCAGCTCCGGGCGGCCGATGTTGAAGTTGTTGGGATCCGGCCGCGGAAAGTCGTTGAACACCTCGATCAGCTTGCCCATCACCGCCCCGCTGGCGGCGACCACCTGGTCGTTGGACGGGCCCACGACCTTCAGCGTGACGGAGTTGCCCCCGCCGAAGCCCTCGGTGCGGAAGATCGGGGCTTGGAAGAAGAAGCCGCGCGTGCCGGGGATGCCCTGCAGGGACATGTTCAGCAGGCCGCTCAGCGGCGCCACAACCTCCGAATCCTGGCTGCTGGCCCCCATGAAAACGAACCCGCCGAAGGCCACGAAGAAGAAGTTATCGATCGCCGGCGGCGGCGGGCTGGTTTCCATGCTCGCCAGGATCGCCCGCTGCTGCGCGGTGGCGCCGGCGATCTCGGCCTCACCGAGGCCCGCGCTGCGTAGCTGCTCCTCACGCTGCTGGATCTGCTGGCGCATGCCGGGGATGGCGAACTGCTCCAGTGCCTGCTGGTAGCCCGCCTGGAGCTGTGCGAGCTGCTGGCGGCCCTCGGGCGTGCTCATGTCGGCGCTCCACCAGGGCGAAAGGGCCTGGTCCACCTGCGCTGCCATCCGGCGGTACTCATCCACGCTGTACCCCGGCGGCGGAAGCACGAATCCGGCCAGCAGATTCTGGTTGCCCGACGGCAGGTAATCGCGCGGGGGCATGAGGGACCAGGCGATACCCAAAGAGGCCGCTACCAGCACCGCGACCAGTGCCAGGCGCACCATCACGCCCCGCGTCAGAAAGTGGACAAAGCGATAAAACGCCTCGCTCATCCGCTGCGTGACCCCCCCCACGCGAGCCCCGACCGACCCCCGCCGCTCACCCACCGCCGCCCCAACGGGCATCCGGCGCAGCAGGAGCGAGGCGAGCATCGGTATAACCGTCGGTCCGACAAAGAGATAGAAGAAGAAGCTGATCGTCAGCGCGATCGACAGGTCCCGGAAGAGCTGCCCCGCCTCCTCCTGGATGAACACCACCGGCAGGAAAACCGCCACGTTCGTCAGCGTCGCCGCGACGATGGCCGGCCACACCTGTGCCGCCCCGTCTACCGCGGCCCGGATGCGGTCCTTGCCCATCTCCCGGTGCCGGAAGATGTTCTCCAGCACCACGATGGCGTTGTCGATGCCCATGCCCACGGCGAAGGTGAGCCCCGCCATGCTGATGACATTCAGCGAGCGCCCGAGCAGGCTCATGCCCAGAAACGTGCCCACCGTGGCAATCGGAATGGCCACGATGACCACCAGCGTCGCCCCGATGCTCCGCAGCGTCAGGAACAGCACGACGGCGGCAAGAATGGCCCCGATCAGCAGGTTCCAGGAGGCCTGGCTGACGGCATCGTCGATGTACTCGGTCTGGTCGTAGACCTGGTCCATCTCGATGCCCCAGCCCTGCGGCTCGATGATGTTCTCGTTGGCGAAGGCGATGGCCTGCTTAAGGTTCTCCATCGCGATCAGCACGTTGCTGCCGGTCTCCCGGACCACGTTGATCGCGATCACCGGCGTGCCGCGGCTGCGGACGAACCCAATCTCCTTCTTGTATCCGAGTTCCACATCCGCCACGTCGCGCACGAAGATGGGCGTCCCTGTCGGGCTGTAGGCGATTACCGTGTCGCTGAGTTCCTGGGCAGACTCGTACTGGCCCGTCACCCGCACGCTGACCGATCGCTTCCCCTCGTCGATCGTGCCGGCGGTTACGTTCTGGTTGCTCTGGCGCAGGATAGTGGTGAGCTGGTCGATGCCGATGCCCTGGCCCGCCAGGCGATCCAGGTCCACCTTGACTTGCATCTCGCGTTCGAGGCCGCCAAGGACGTTCACCTGCTCGATCCCGCCCGCCCGCTCCAGGATCGGCTTGACCTCATCCTCGAAAAAGTCCCCCAGCTCGCGAATGTCCCCGCCGAAGCCCGCGGCGTTGGTGCCGTGTGAGGCGATCGGGTCGGGCAGGCCGTCGCCATCGGTGTCCGGCGAGTCGGACTTGGGCCGCACCAGGATCCAGGCGATGTAATCGCGCGAGGCAAAGTCGATCGCCTCCACCACCGGCTCGTCGACGTCCGGCGGGTACTCCGACACCTGCCGGAGCTTGTCGCGCACCTCGTTCATCGCCGCTTCCTTGTCCACGCCGACGTCGAAGCGAAGCTGAATGACCGCCTCGCCCGAGCGCGCCTCGGCGGTCATCTCGCGGACCCCACCGACGCGCTTCAGGACCTCCTCCTGCTCCTCGATGATCTCGCGAACGATCTCCTGCGGGTCGGCGCCGAACCAGCGCGTGGTGATCGTCACGACCGGCTGATCCACGTTGGGCGTCAACTGAACCGGGACGCGCGTCAGCCCGATCAGCCCGAACAGGATGACCAGGGCTACGGCAACCGTCACGGTGACCGGTCGGCGAACTGCTAGCTCGATGATGCCCAAACGACTTCCTCCGCTACGACCCGGTTGCTCGTCGCCGTTATCTGGTTGTGGACGTTACTGCTGCGGCGGACCGCCCTGACCGCCGCCATCCGGGGGTCCGCCTCCGTGGCCGCCGGGTGGGTTCTGGATCATCAGGGGCGTGCCATCCATCAGTCCCTCGTTGCCGCGCGTCACCACGAGGTCCCCCTCCTTCAGCCCCTCACCCGCGATCGCCTGTGATGTTTCGTCACCAACGCCGAGCGTCACCGCAACACTGCGGGCCACTCCGTTATCCGCCACGATTACCATCACCCGTCCACCCATTCGGGTGATCGCATCCTTGGGCACCACCAGCCACGAGTCCTCCTGCTGCGACACCGTCGCCCGGGCGAACATTCCCGGGAGCAGCAGCCGCTCGGCATTCGCCACGCGCAGCCGTACAGCAAACGTCCGCGACTCCACGTCCGCCACCGGGAGGATCTCGGCCACCGTCCCCTCAAACTCCCGCCCGCCGAGCGCATCGACCGTAAATTTGGCGGACGCTCCCACTTTCAGGCGCGACAGCACCGCCTCCGGAACCCCAGTTCGCACGTAAAGAGGGTCGAGCTGCACGAGCTCGACAACCGGATCGCCCTGCCGCACCCATTGCCCCACCTCGATGTAACGCCGGTTCACCACCCCGCTGAACGGCGCAACCACCTTCGTCTTCTCGACTTGCAGCGCCAGCTCATCGATCGCCGCCTGCCGCTCGGCAACCACCGCCTCGGCCACCAGCACGGCAGCCTCCGCCCGCTCGTGCATGTTTATTGCATCGAAATACTCCTTCTCGCTGGCGGCGCTCTGCTCGTAAAGCCCGGTGATCCGGTCGCGCTCGCGCCCCTCGTTCTGCTCGATCAGTCGCGCCCTCTGAAGCTCCGCCTGCGCGGATCGAAGCTGCGCCTCCAACGAAGCCAGCCGCCGAATCAGCAGCGAGTCGTCGAACTTCGCCAGCACCGTTCCCTGCTCGATCTCCTGTCCCTCATCAAAGTACCGCTCCATGACCAGCGCCGCCTGCTCCGCCGCAAGCGTCGAGCGCACCATCGGCTCCACCGTCGCCACCAGGCGGCTCGCCAGAGTGATCGGCCGCTTCTCGATGGGCGCCACCTGCACTGCCGCCGGCTGCCCCGCCGCCGTGGAGGCACCCGTGAACAGGACAAACACAAACCAGGTGAAACAGGCTCGTTGCAATCGCATGGCCGGGGATGATAGCGCGGTCACGCTCAGACCTGTTCGGGTGTCACGCCTCTGATCCGAAGGCGGTCGTCGATGTGGCAGGCAACTTCCACCGAGTCCAGCCGGGCACACGCCACGACATCTGCCGCCATGCCCGCCCCCAGCAGCTTTTGGCCTCCGCGTGTCTGCTTCAGAACCCGCCACGGATCCTTGACGAAACGCTCACACCACTCGACTGCCCCCGCGTCGTCGCTGCATTGAACATGTGCGCCCGCTTTCTCCAGTGCCGACAGTATCGCCCCCGCGCCCACCAGGTCCTCCTCTGCAATCTCCCCGTCGGAACCCGCACACAGCAGCAGCACGTCCCGATCCATCGCTCGGACTGCCTGGGCGGTGACCGCAGCATTCACGAGCGCGCCCGCGAGGCAGGCCGATGCCGGCTGAGCCTTCAGAAGCGTCTTGTGGTCGAAGGCGACCTGGATGGCACGTGTCCCGTTCGTCGTACTCATGAACACCGTCCGGCCCGCCACAGATTGTCGCGTCATTTCCAGCGGGCTGTTCCCAAGGTCAAAGCCCTCTGGCTTGTGGCATTCGCGCTCCCCCGCTAGCAGGCGCGGGCCGGCGAAGTCCCGAGATGCCCGACGGGCGGAGCCCAGGTCCACGAACACCCGTACCTCCGCCGCCCCCGCCGCCAGGGCGCAGGCGATCGTCGTGGTGGCCCGCAGCACATCCAGCACCACCACCGTCCGCCCCGAGAAGGAATCCGGAGGAAGAAGGCTCGGCAGGGGTATGACGATGGCGTGCATGGGGATGCGGGCGGCATTCTAAGATGCCTCGCTCGTGCACAAGACGCTCGTCCTGAACGTCGTCGGCCTCACTCCCTCGCTCATCGGCGAGCACACGCCGGCCCTGCGCGCACTTCGCGACGCCGGGACGCTGGCTGGCATCGACCCCGCCTTCCCCGCC
>JBGTBZ010000188.1:0-22335 GCA_041749155.1 Phycisphaerae bacterium | reverse complement strand
AACCTCCGCAACGGCACCAGAGAGGCCCGCGGCGGCCAGAAGGCGGCGCCAGTTCTCGCGGACCCGCTCGGGGCTTTCGCGGTGCTGGGCGGGGCTGCCAAGGGTCAGGGACTCGAATGGGCTTTTACTGACTCCACCGATGCGCGTGGAGAAGGCGTGGGGCACGCCGGCTTCCAGGAGCGAGCGAGCGGTATAAAAGCTCACGCCATCGCGGGTGTGACGGGAGAGGCCGGGCGCCTTTAGAACGGTCGCATCCATGCAGGGTACAGGTTATCGCACCGTACTGGTCCGGTGCCAGCCGGACGGCTCGCTTCGCAGGGGCGTCCGATGTAGCCTGCTGGCGTGAGCCAGGATCGACCCAAGCGGGCGCTGTTTCCGGGGCAGTTCGACCCATTGACGAACGGGCATATCGACCTGATCCGGCGTGGTGCGCCGCTGTTCGACGAGCTGGTCGTCGGCGTTGGCGTGAATCCGGAGAAGAGCGAGCTTTTCAACCAGCAGGAGCGGTTCGAGATTGTACGGGAGGTGATCGGGGACATGCCGGACGTGCGCGTGGAGCTTTACCACGGGCTTACGGCCGACTTTGTGCGGTCGGTGGGGGCAGTCTGCCTTCTGCGTGGGATTCGGGATATCACGGACCTGCGATACGAGTTTCAAAGTGCCCTTGCGAACCGGACGGTCGGGGGAGTTGAGACGCTGTTCCTGATGACTGGGGATCAATATGCCCTGACGAGCAGCAGCTTGATACGACAGGTTGTCGTACTTGGTGGAGATGTAGAGGCGTTGCGGCCGCTGATTCCGCCCCTGGTGGTGGAGCGGCTCCGGGAGAAGCAGAAGGGATTGCCGAGAAGCGAGGTTTTCAGGTGAGGGCTGGGTCGGGCGGTTTGGGAGGGGTGTTAATTGCTTGACAGCCCGGGGGAAGCAAGTAGCATAGAGGTTGTAGTTCCGCTTTCTCATCGGGAGAAGGAAAGGGCGGAACAGGGTTCCTACCAGGCCGCCAGGCCGCAGACACAGGAGAGGCCGCCCACCCGGCACGACTGCCGAACCCGGGCGGAAAAGGTCAATCCGAAACGGAATTCGCCGGTTTCCGCTCGTTGAGCGGCATGCCGGCAGACAGGTTGCAAACAGCCGCGGCGAGCGTCGCTGCGGCACTCAAGTGGCCCGAGAAAGTTTCAGTCAGCGTGCTGAGTGCCCGAACCGTCGGGAGCTGCTAACGAGCCGGTTTCATACTATGTTCACCGGCTGCGTCCAGAGGCGTACAGAGCGCCTGTTCGACGTGAATGGCATCATCTCCCTTATACCCATGCCGGCAGCAAGCGGCGGCGGGTGGCACGAACGACACGCGGAACTCTCAAGGGCAGTCACGGCTCCAAAGTGAGCCGCGGGCCAAACTTGGTCCGCCCGAAAGGAGCTTCGCATGAAGCGCACCCGTACCCGTAAGGGTTTCACCCTCGTCGAGCTGCTGGTCGTCATCGGCATCATCGCGCTGCTGATCTCGATCCTGCTCCCGAGCCTTAACCGCGCCCGTGAGGCGGCATCCCGCATCAAGTGCGGCAGCAATCTTCGTCAGATCGGCCAGGCCATGCGCCAGTACGCGATCGACGATGTTCGCTCGTCGTCTTACCCGCGGACGTACTACGTGGCCGGCACCACCGCCCTCAACTACCCCGGCGGCGGCGTGGGCTGGGTCGTTTCCGGAGACGTGAACATCCTGGCGGGCCAGGATGTCGGCAACCCGGTGCCCAACGCCGGCGATGTCGACGCCGACCCGTTCATGGACGGCACGCAGCCGCAGGACGCGGGCGACTTCCGCCCCTTCACCAACGACGTGACCGGTGCGATGTACCACCTGTTCCGTCAGAGTGACCTGACTGCCGACGTCTTCATCTGCCCCAGCAGCAGCATGGAAGGCGTGGCCTTCGGTGCCGGCCGCGGCAAGGGCGCGTATGTGAACTGGGCACAGCCGACGATCAACGTCAGCTTCAGCTTCCAGAACATGTACCCGGGCCTGGACGCCGTCGGCCGTGGCGCCAAGTGGACCGACACCCTCAGCTCCACCTTCGCGATTGCCGCGGACATGAACCCGGGTCGCACCATCGGTGGCACGGGCAGCGTCCGTGACAGCGTGACGTCGGTCAGCACGCAGAGCTCCAACAAGGAGATGCGTCTGGGCAACAGCAACAACCACGGCAAGGAAGGCCAGAACGTTCTGTTCGCCGACGGCAGCGTCCGTTTCGAGACCTCGCCATTCGTGGGCCCGCAGAAGGACAACATCTTCACGGCCCAGGATGTGGCGCTGATCATCGCCGGCACCAATCCCCCGATTGTCCGGCCTGACCAGCCCGGTCGTCTCGCCATCGGCGAGAGCGGCGACGGCACGCCGACTGGTAACTTCCAGCCGAACCGCACGGGCGTTCGGTTCCCCAGTGTTGGCACGGGCGTGGACTCGTTCCTCATCCCGACCGATGACTGGCTCCCGCAGTGATCGGCTTTCCGGATGCGTGATCTGATCACGCAAATGGAACTGCAAATCAAAAGGGTCCGCCCGGAAATGGGCGGACCCTTTTCTGTTTGGCGCTGTTGCCCCCGAACCACCAGCCGCTAGGCCACACGACATGCGGCGGCAGAGGCGGCTGCCGGGGCGTCGGGCGCTGTCGGGGGTATTGGAGCAGCGGCAGGGTCAACAGTCGGCGGGTTCGCCGACTTGAGGCTGGGCTGGCGAGCGGAGGGCACGCGGAGCAGGCATCGGCAGTTGGGGCAGCGGACGATCTGGCCGCGGGCCTCATCGGGGGCCAGGACGATCTTTCGGCATCGCAGGTTCGGGCAGATGATCTGGCAGGACATGGGATCTCCGAGGAGAGTGAGAAGGCAACAGACCCTTCTTGTTCATCGGAGATGCAAGGGAGCAGGTTTGGTCGGCGCGCCAGCAGCGTGGCGGCCCATCAACTGGGACGTAGCTCCCAGGGCGGGTCGGGCGGTCAGAGCTTCAGCCGCTGCGGTGGGGGTAGCGCTTGGGTTGGCAGGGCTGGGTGGGCCGCAAAGGGGCGGTACAGGGGGTCGCCGATCAGGCCCATCTTCCAACTGACGAGTGGGACGGTCCTCCAATAGACCTCCGCCAGGGTCAGCTCGCCGGTGAGCAGGAGGGGAAAGAACTCCTCCGGCGGGGGGAAGGCCGTCAGGTAGGGCTCGCTCACCGGGCCGGCGGTGGCGACGACGCCATCATCGAGCAGCCCGCGGACCCAGCCCGGGAGCCGGGGGTCGCGGAGGGAGCGCATTTCGAAGCTTGCGACGTGAAAACCGACGGCGCCATCGGCAAATTGGAAGGCGGGGACGTACTTTGTCAGGCTGTACCAGCCGACGTAGACGGCGACATCCTGCTCGCCCGGGGGCTGGATGACGGCTTCCAGGTCATCATGCACGACAGGTAGGGTGGCGTGCTGTCTCAGAAGGGTGGCCAAGGCACGAAGCTGCTCATCGAAGACGCCGTAGCCATTGGGGTTGCCGTCGCCATCGGTGGGGGCGAGTCCCCGGGAATCGATGACAATCTTGCCGACGAGGCCGGCCTGCTCAACGCGCAAGCAAGTTTCGATGAGTTCCCGGACCTGAGCTGGGTCGCGGCCGTCCAGACGGCTGGTCATCAGGATCCGTGGGCCCTGGCGTCGCTGCTGGCTGACATTGGCCAGCGTGTTTGCCAGCCAGCCGGAGGCGGGAGCGTTGTCGATCCAGAGGACCGCCAGCTCGCTGTCGAAGCAGGCGTCGCTCTGCTCCTCTGAGAGCAGGCGCTGGTGCTGGAGCAGGAGTTCTGCGTAGTTTGCCAGGGGCGCGCGTGCCCGCAGGGTCTTTCGGGCCATCCGCCGGCCCTCGGAATCGGTCCGGGCCAATAGCTGGCTGATCTCCGACGGGGAGCCGCCGACGGAGGGGTCGGGCTCGAAGGGCGCGTCCATCTGCTGGCGCAGGGCGCCGATGCGGCTGGAGATGTCGCGGCGCTGCTCCTCCGTCAGGCGGGCCCCGCCGGCCAGGAATTGCTCGGCGGCGCTGAGGCGTGCGACGAGCACTTCGATGCGGCTGACCTCGCGCTGCACCCACGGCGGGGGGCGGTACCCAACGGAGTGGACAATCCGCTCTGCCTCGCGGACGAGTGGCGCGAAGCGCTCGACGACGGCGGCGGCTTCCAGGTCGACTTCGGAGCGCTCCTGCTGCTCCTGCTCGGTGAGCTTCTTTGCCTCGACGACGAGGGGAATGCCATAAAAGGTGACGGCGCACTGGACGTCATCCCGCAGGGCATTTTCCTCGAGGAACCTGCGCACCTCGGGCACCACGCGCTGCTCGTACATCGCCCGGCTCATGCGGTCGCGATCGGGCAGATCCAGCTCGAGGATACGGCCGTCGGGTACCTGGCGGGCCTGCTGGTAGAAGCGGGCCAGCTCCCGGCTTTCCGGGACATTGCGATTGACGATGAGCAGCAGTTGATCCGCCGAGAGATCCGCCAGGGCGGCGGCGGGGGTAACGAGGATGCAAAGTCCGACCAGAAGGGCAGATCGCGGCATTGGCGTAATCGTAGGGGGAGGGAGGGCCGCGGGGGTCGCCCAACTGGGCCTAATGTCAGGTGTCGATCATCAGGAGTCCGGATATGAAGAAGATCATCCTCATCGGCGTGGGCGTGCTTGTCGTGCTGGTCATCGGGGTCACGGCGATCGTCTTTGCGCGGATCGACGGCATTGTGAAGAGCACTGTGGAGCGGGAGGGGACGGCGCAGCTTGACCTTGCCACCACCCTGGAAGATGCGGATCTGAGCATCTTCGGCCGGACGCTGACGCTGGACCGGCTGGCTATCGCGAACCCGGAAGGATACAGCGCGCCGGTGATGTTCGAGCTGGGGCAGGTGAACGTCGGGGTCAGCTACGGGGAACTGACGGAGAATCCGGTGCGCGTGCGCGATGTGCGGATCGACTCGCCGCGGCTGGTGATCGAGCGCAGCGGCGAGGGGCTGGCGAACCTGGCGAACGTGAACCTGCGCGACCTGATGGAGCGGCTGGACCTGGACGCCCAGACGGAGGAGCCAACCAAGCTGGTGATCGGCCAGCTCACTGTGAGCAACACCGAGGTGGTGATCCGGCCGAACATCCAGGGCCTCGAGGAGCAGTACATCGTCCGCATTCCCGACGTGACGCTGACAGAAGTCGGCACCGCCGACGACGCGCAGAACGGGGCCGAGCTGGGACGCGTAGTGGCGGAGGTGGCGATGGCCCTGGCCCGGCGTGCCGCGGCCAGCGAGGATCTTCCGCCGGAGCTCCAGGGCCTGCTGGCGGGGGACCTGGCGTCGATCGTGGACCAGTACAAGGCGAAACTGAGCCAGGAGCTGGAGTCGGCGATCGCGGGGCACGTGGAGGAGTTGAAGGCCCGGCTCGGGGAAGATCTTGGCGGTGCGGCGGAGCGGCTGCTGCAGGGGGATGGGCAGGGGACAGTTGAGGAGACGCGGCAGCGTGCGGAGGATGCGGTGCGGGGCGAGGTGCAGCGGGGTATCGGGGGCCTGCTGGGTCGGGAGCGGTCGGGCGACGCCACGACACGGCCGACGACGCGGCCTGAGTAGGCCGCTGGCGAGCTATCGGGCGTTGCCTGACAGGGCGGCGATCATGCAAGCCGGGGCAATTTTGTTAGGATGCGGGGCATGACCTCAAGCTTCGACGGGGAAGCGTTTGCGGGGTACAGGCGGCTTGGCGCTGTGAGCATGGAATGCGAGGTGTTCCAGCGCGGCTGGTACGCGAAGATCGTCAGCCCTGAGCCGATCGACATGCAGGCGATCGAGCGCGTGCGCATCGGCGAGCGTGACTTTCGCGTCAGCTTCCAGGGCGGCGCCGCGGGCGCCTGCCGGTTCAAGGGCAGCGGCACGCCGCCGCCGCTGGTGCTATAGCGATGGGTCGCAGGTTGCAGAAACGGCCCCGGAAGGACCGGGGCCGTCAGTTCGAAATCGGGCTGACAGGATTCGAACCTGCGACCTCTTGACCCCCAGTCAAGCGCGCTAACCAAACTGCGCCACAGCCCGTCCTTACGGCAGAGTATAGGCCCGGGACTCGCGGGGCAATGCCGTGCCGCGGGGGAGCCGCCCACCCCGGCAGCAGGGGTACTATGCTCGCTGACGCATGGCGGACGTGAATGTGGCGATCATTGGCAGCGGCGGGCGCGAGCACGCGCTGGCTTGGCGACTTGCGCACTCGCCGACGCTGGGGCGGCTTTACGCATTGCCGGGAAACCCGGGCATCGCCCAGGTGGCGGAATGCGCCAGTGTTGCGGTGACGGATCATGCAGCGGTAGCGCGGTTTTGCCGGGAGAAGGACGTCGGGCTCGTGGTCATCGGGCCGGAGGATCCCCTGGCGGCCGGCCTGTCAGACGATCTGGTCGCCGCGGGCCTGCGCGTTTTCGGCCCGAAGCGCGCCGCGGCCCGGCTGGAAGCCGACAAGGCCTTCGCCAAGGAGTTGATGCGGCAGACATCGGTCCCGACGGCCGAGGCGCGCACCTTTACGGAGGCGAGGGCCGCGGAGCAATACGTAATGCGTCGTGGGGCGCCCTGCGTTGTGAAGGCGGCGGGCCTTGCCAAGGGCAAGGGCGTGACGCTGTGCTTCCGGGAATCAGACGCGATGGAGGCGATCGATGCCTCGATGCGTCGCGGGGCGTTCGGGGACGCGGGGCGCAGCGTCGTGATCGAGGAATACCTGGAGGGCGTGGAATGCAGCGTGCTGGCACTGGTGAACCGGCGTGAGCTCTTCGTGCTGGAGCTTTGCCAGGATCACAAGCCCGTGGACGAAGGGAACACCGGTCCGATGACCGGCGGAATGGGGGCCTTTACGCCGGCGCGGACGGTCAGTGAGTCGATGCTGCGCGGCATCGAGTCGGACATCCTCGTGCCCACGCTGGATGGCCTGGCGCGCGAGGGGATTGAGTTCGAGGGGTGTCTCTATGCAGGCCTGATGCTGACCGCGGGCGGGCCCAAGGTGCTGGAGTTCAATGTCCGCTTCGGCGACCCCGAGACGCAGCCGCTGATGATGCGCTGGCGCGGCGACCTGCTGGCGGCGCTGCTGGCCGTGGCCGAGGGAAGACTGGCGGACGTCGTTGACTCGATCCAGTGGGACCCGAGGCCGGCGGTCTCGGTGGTTCTGGCCAGCCGGGGGTATCCGGGCAAATATCTGACCGGCTTGGAGATTACGGGCGTCGACGAAGCGGGCCAGATGGAGGATGTGCAGGTCTTCCACAGTGGGACGGCCCTCCGCGATAGCAAGCTTGTGACGGACGGCGGCCGGGTGCTGGCGGTGACGGCTCTTGGCGAGGATCTTCCCACCGCCCGAGAGCGGGCGTACGCCGCGGTGTCGCGGATTCACTTCGATGGGATGCACTATCGGGGGGACATCGGGGGCATCCGCGGCTCAATCCCCTCAACGGGGTAACGAGAGTTGGAGAATAAAGCCTGCTCCCCGCGCATTAAGAGGAGGACGGCCTGCACTGCCGTTGCGCACGCGGGATGTGCGCCCCACCACCAGTGCCGCCCTTGGCGGCACGCAATTCGGGTGCAGCAGATCGGCCCCCCACCATCGGCGCCGCCCGGGCGTCCTGCCGAATACCTGCACCGCCTGGGAGGCTTTCAATGCTCGTGAACCTGGCTTACATCGACCCCGGTACCGGGAGTTTCCTCTTGCAGATCCTGCTCGCAGGCGTGCTCGGCGGGATTGCGACGCTCAAGATCTATTGGGGCCGTGTCAAAGGCATGTTTGTTCGTGCCGAAGCCCGGGCCCGCAGCAGCGAACGCTAATCGGCGCCTCCAATGAGCCTGGAAGGTCCCCGCGATCGCGTGCTGAGGCATCCGGCGTCGTTCCGGGATCCGAGCGGCTTCGTATTCGAGCGCGGCGGCGAGCTGTTTCGCCAGGTCAATGCAGCTTACAGCCCGCACTATGACCAATTGATGTCCTCGAGGCTGTACGAGCGGCTGACCGAGGCTGGTCGGCTCGTGCCGCACGAGGAGTCACCGGTCCATCCGGCCGAGCCGGGCGGAAACGGAACTGCGCCCGCCCGCGTCCTGCGACCGCGGCGGGTGCCCTTCATCTCGTATCCGAGCGAATGGTGTTTCAGCCAGCTTCAGGATGCTGCGCTGCTGACGCTGGCGATTGAGCGGGATGCCGTGGAGCATGGGATGACGCTGAAGGACGCCAGCGCCTTCAACATCGCTTTCGAGGGTGCGCGCCCGGTTTTCATCGATACACTTTCGTTCGAGCGCTATTCCGCGGGAGAGCCGTGGGTGGCCTACGGGCAGTTCTGCCGGCATTTCCTTGCGCCGCTGGCACTTGCCAGCTACCGCGACATCCGGCTCGTCCAGTTGCTTGGCCGATACCTTGACGGCATTCCGCTCGATCTGGCGGCGGGACTTCTGCCGCGGCGCACGCGGCTTCGATTCGGGCTGGGGGTCCATCTTCACCTTCATGCCCGGCTTGAGCAGCGACCCGCCACAGCGGCGGTTCCCGCGGGGCCCCGGGCGGGGCGGGGCGTGAGCCAGAGGGGAATGAACGGTCTCATCGACAGCCTCGAATCGGCCATCAGGGGCTTGCGGTGGCGGGTCCCCCGCACCGAGTGGGGTGATTACTACAACGACACGAACTACTCCGACGCCGCCATGCGGCACAAGCTGGAGCTTGTGGGGCGCTGCATAGAGGACACGCGGCCCGCCAGCGTGTGGGACCTGGGGGCCAACACGGGCCGGTTCAGCCGTCTGGCCAGTGATCGGGGCATCCCGACTCTGGCCCTGGACATCGATCCGCTGGCGGTTGAGCGAAACTACCTCGATGCGAGGGAACGCGCCGATCGCTTTCTGCATCCGTTGTGGATGGACCTGACTGCCCCAACCCCGGCCCGGGGCTGGGACAACGCCGAGCGCGACACCCTCGCCGCCCGCGGACCGGCGGACATGGCCCTTGCCCTGGCGCTGGTCCATCACCTGGCCATCGGCGGGAACGTGCCACTGCCGATGATCGCCGGGTTTATGGCCGGGATTTGCCGGCGGCTCGTGATCGAGTGGGTTCCGCGGCACGATTCGCAGGTTGCCAGGCTCTTTGTGGTGCGCAAAGACGTGTTCCAGGATTACAACGAAGATGCGTTCAACCGGGCCTTCGCGGCTCATTTCCACCTCGAGCGCCGCGACGAGGTCGCGGGGACCGAGCGGGCTCTTTACGTCTATCGCCGCCGTGACGACTGAGGTTGATCCACTTTCAGAGAAGGTTGAGGCGGAACCGGAGGCCCCGAGGCCTTCGACCGTCCGAGCCTTTCATCCGCCGCTGTTTGCCGCATATGCGGTGTTTTCGCTGTTGGCGCATAACCGGCACGAGGCACATCTGGCCTGGGCGCTGCTGCCGCTGGCGGCGGCGCTGTTGTTTTCGGGAGTTCTCTGGGGGGCTTTTGCGCTGGCCTTGCGCAGTCAGGCGAAAGGGGCCTTGCCGGCCTCGCTGAGCCTCCTGCTGTTCTTCAGCTTTGGCCATGTGGTCGTGCCGCTTGTAGATCGCGAATCCGCCCATTGGCCCGGGATCGTGCTCCAGGTGATCGGCGCGGAGTTGGTACTGCTGCTTGCGATCTGCCTGCTCGTTGCCCGTATGAGGAAAGGCATGGCAGCGCTGACACGTTTCGCGAACATCGCCGCGGTGGTGTTGGTGGCCCTGCCGCTTCTGAGCCTGGCGTGGTTCGAGATCCGCAAGCCCCGCCGGGCGGCTCCGGCGACTGTCACGGCGACCGTCGAGCTAGACGAGGCGCCGGACATCTACCTGATCATCCCCGATGCCCATGCCCGGGCGGATGTCATGCTCGACATGTACGGGCACGATCTCGAGCCTTTTCTGGCGGAGCTGGAGGGCCTGGGCTTCGTCGTTGCCCGCTCGAGCACCGCCAACTATTCCATGACGCCGGTCTCGATCGCCTCGATGCTCAACCTGCGTTACCTCGATCTGGAGGGCCTGGCCTGGGGCGACCTGCGCGACATCTCCGCCAGCATCCGTCACTCCGAGTTCGAGGCCATGCTTCGCGGCGCGGGGTACAAGACGATTGCCTTCCCGACGGGCGCTCCTTACACGGAAATGCGTCATTTTGACCAGTACTACCACGGCCTGGGTGCCGCTGCGGGCTTCTACCGGCTCTTCGTGGAACTCACGCCGGTCGCGGTGCTGCTGGAGGACAATCCGTGGTGGAACGAGTTCATCAGCGACCGGGAGCGGCTGCTGTTCACCCTGGATCACCTGCCGGAGATTGCGCTGGACCCGGAGCCGACATTCACGTTTGTGCACCTGGAACTGCCGCATCCGCCGTTCCGGTTCGGGGAGAACGGCGAGGACGTGTTCGCGGAGTACCGCGATCTCACGGACGATGGGGCCGGCTGGCGGAGCCCGGAGTTGCAGGCCCGCTACCCCGAGGCATATCGCCGGCAGACGATCTACACCGACCGCCGGATAGCGGAGGTGGTGCGAAAGATCCTGGAAGACTCGGACTCGCCGCCGGTGATCCTGATCCTCTCGGATCACGGTCCGCGGCTGACGTATGACTGGACGGGCCCGGAGCGGACCGACGTCCGCGAGGCGCTGGGCAACCTGACGGCGGTATATATGCCGGGGGCTGAGGAAGCGATTTACCCCGGGATCACGCCAGTGAATGTGATGCGCGTGGTGGCCAACGAGGTCCTGGGGGCGGACCTGCCGCTCCTGGAGGACCGGGCTTACCTGTCGAGTGACGCAGGGGGGCGGCACGCCCTCGAAGACGTGACAGAGCGAGCCCGGCCGGCCCAATGAAGGAGTCACCTCGGCCTGGGCCGAGGTGGCCTTGAGCTGCTTCCCCCGATCACTCCGCCGCATCCGCGGAGCGGGTGAGGCTGGGGGGGAAAATCTCCGCAGCAACGGTCTTGAAGAGCTGCTGGGGATCGACGGCGGAGATCTCGGCGACCTTGATGAACTTCAGGTCCAGATCTTCGTCAAGGACGGTTTCGCCGCGGACGCCGATGAACTTCTCGATGTTGCGGGCAAGGGTCGTGGCGGTCTCGCCTTCGGCCCGCAGGTAGATAAGCGTGCGGCCGTTCGCAGGATCGCAGAGGCGGAAGAGCGAGCCGCTGCCGATCTGCAGCGTGCTGGCCTGGAGTTGTCCGACGGCGGTGAACTTGGAAACCTTGGCGCTCTCAGCCCGCTGGGCGAGCTCCTGCTTCTCGGCATCGATGGCCTGCTCGCGCTGCTGCATTGTGTCGCGCATCGCCTGCATCTGCCTGAGATCCTCCAGCACCTCCTGGCGAAGCTCGATCGTCTGGAGCCGCGTCTTGAGCGCGGGGATGGCGGCCGTCATCGCCGGATCGGCCTCGGCGGCGGCGAGCTGGGCGGCGTAGCCTTCGCGAAGCTCATCGAGAGGCTGCTGCTCCAGGGGCAACTCTGTGGCCCTGGCGTACCGTTCATCGAGCTCGCGGATGGCACCGAGGATGGCCGGCTGGGTGGTTGGAATGACCACATCCGGGATCACCACGCCCGGGGCATCGGTCTCGGTGGCGTCCGCCATCTGCTCATCGGGGGGCGCGACCTGCTCGCCCGCATCCTGCTGCGGGTTCCGGGCCACGGCATCGGCCGAGATCTCGGCCACGGACCAGCCCCTGGCCGTTTCGGAGACGCTCACCTCGCGGCCGCGCTGCAGGTCGTTCTTGTGCACGTAGAAGAAGACGCCCTTTGGCGGGACAATGCGGTAGTAGTCGGCATCCTCGCCGATGATGCGGACCTCATCATCCACACTCAGACGGGCGGTGATCTCGCCGGGCATAGTGCTGACCCGGCTGCCGGCCCGGACGGAGCAAGTCTGAGTGATGCGCCCGACCCGCAAGGAGCCTTCGCTGGTGCCGGTGAGCTCAACGCGGCTGGTCGGGACCAGGCAGAAGGCGCCGTCCGGCGGAAGAATCCGCAGGAACTCGCCGTTCACGTGGACAACCACCACCTCCTCGTTGCGACGGAGGGTGGCGACGGTGGTGTGCTCCGTCGTCGGTCCGCTGCGGACGATGACGCCGTCGCGGGCGCCGGCGCCCATGAACTGCCGTTCGGCGATCAACTGTTCGCCGATGGTGGGCGTGCCCTGCATGGCAGCCCCCGCGGGGGTCGAGCAGAGAAGCAGGACTGCCAGGCCGATCAGGAGGGCCGCCCAGATCGCCGCCGGGCGCAGCCGGCGGTGGAAGAGCCGTGTGCCGATCACCAGGGGCAGGGGGGCAGACGAAGTGGACGAAATATGGGTTGGATGCACGATTGCACCTCCGTGTGCGATGCGTTGCAGAGCGACGGGCTGCCGCCGCGAGAGTTGTATCCCCCACAGTGTGCCGGACTCCGCCGGTGCAGGGGCGATAAACAAGTCTGACAAGCCGCTCGGCCCTTGTAAAGGGCAGGGCCCACCAATGACGCATTTTTTGCGCCAGGCGGCTAGCCGCCTGCGACAGTCGCAAAGGCGCTCTCGGCGGCCTCGAGCGTCTGCTGGATGTCCTCCGGGCGGTGGGCCAGGCTAACAAACCAGGCCTCGAAGCGGCTCGGGGGGATCATCACGCCCCGGTCAAGGATGGCATGGAAGAAGCGGGCAAAGCGCTCGCCATCGCAGGCACTGACGGCGGCGAAATCCTCCACGGGCGCGTCCGGTAGGTCTGTCAGGTAGACGCCGAGCATGCTGCCGACGCGGTTGACGGTGAGGGGCATCCCCTGCCGCGTTGCGGCGCCGCGGAGGCCGGTTTCAAGAGCGGCGGAGGCACTCTCGAGGAGGTCGTAGGGGGTCGCCTCGGTGTCGCCATCGCCGGTGTCGCGGAGGATGTCGAGGGTTGCCAGACCCGCCGCCATGGCCAATGGGTTGCCGCTGAGGGTGCCGGCCTGGTAAACGGGCCCCGTGGGGGAAACTAGCTCCATGAGGGCCGCTGTGCCCGCGTAGGCGGCCGCTGGAAGGCCGCCGCCGATGACTTTCCCGAGGCAGGTGAGATCGGGTTTTATGCCGTAGAGCGTCTGCGCCCCGCCCCAGGCGACGCGGAAACCGGTCATAACCTCGTCGAAGACGAGCAGGGCCCCGAACTCCGTGCAGAGGTCGCGCAGCCCCTGGAGGTATCCCTCTTTGGGCTTCACAAGGCCCATGTTCCCGGCGATCGGCTCGACGATGAAGCAGGCTACCTGGCCGCGATTCTGCTCAAAGACACGGCGGGCGGCGGCAAGGTCGTTATAGGGCACCAGCAGGGTGTTCTGAACCAGGGACTCCGGGACGCCGGCGCTGGAGGGGTGGCCGTGCGTGAGAGCGCCGCTTCCAGCCTCGACGAGCATGGCATCGGCATGGCCGTGATAACATCCGATGCACTTGATGACCGCGGTCCGGCGGGTGGCGGCCCGGGCCAGGCGGATGGCGCTCATCGTGGCCTCGGTCCCGCTGTTGACGAAACGTACCATTTCGGCGCTGGGAAGTGCCGAGACGATGATCTCGGCCAACTCCGTCTCGGCGAGGGTTGGGCAGCCAAAGGTGGTTCCGCGGCCCGCGGCCCTGCTGATGGCGGCGAGAATGCGCTCGTTGGCGTGTCCGGCGATGAGGGGGCCGTAGCTGCCGACGTAGTCGAGGTATGAGTTGCCGTCGAGATCCTCGATGCGGCAGCCCTCGGCTTCTCGGATGAAGATGGGGGTTCCGCCGACGGCGCCGAAGGCGCGGACGGGGCTGCTGACGCCGCCGGGCATGACCTGGCGGGCCCTGACGAAGGCGGCGTCGCTGCGGGTGAGATCGCGTGAGTGGGCCTGATACTCGGGTGTGACGGCCGATTCGCCCAAGGTCATATACGACGGATGCTACGGGCGAGGTATTCGCTACGCAACGCAGGGTTGCGGTTGGCAGAGCGCATGTTGCCATAATGACAGTCGCCGGGACGAAACCTGTCACGCGGCGCACGCGGAAACGGTCTCAACACCCCGCGGAGGCGTTCAAGCGGCCCGGAAGCTGGTATAACCTTTGCACAAAGGCCTCCCACACCCGATTTGACAGCCTCTTCGCCGACTGGCCGGCGTCTGGAGCAGGAATCATGGCTTCGAACAAGATCATCGGAATCGACCTGGGAACGACCAACAGCGTGGTCGCCGTGATGGAGGGGGATCAGCCCAAGGTGCTGATCAACTCCGCGGGCAACCGGATCACGCCGTCGGTGGTAGCGTTCACGGACAAAGGGGAGCGGCTGGTGGGTCAGGTGGCCAAGCACCAGCAGGTCACCAACCCGCAGAACACGATTTTCTCGATCAAGCGGTTCATGGGCCGCCGGCACAGCGAGGTGGCGCAGGAAGAGAAGATGGTCCCGTACGAGATCACGGGCGGGCCCGAGGAGTACGTGAAGGTCAAGGTCCGTGGCAAGGAGTACACGCCCGAGCAGATCTCCGCCTTCATCCTGCAGGACCTGAAGAAGACGGCGGAGGACTACCTGGGGGATGAGGTCAAGGAAGCGATCATCACGGTCCCGGCGTATTTCAACGATGCCCAGCGGCAGGCGACTAAGAACGCCGGCGAGATCGCGGGGCTGAAGGTCCTGCGGGTTCTGCCCGAGCCGACGGCGGCGGCGTTGGCCTTTGGCGAGGGCAAGGGCAAAGGTGGCAAGATCTTTGTGTTCGACCTGGGCGGCGGGACGTTTGACGTCTCGATCCTGGACATCGACAAGGAGGGGGAGGAGTCGCTGTTTGAGGTGCTCTCCATCTCCGGCGACACGCACCTGGGCGGCGACGACTTCGACGAGGAGCTGATCAACTTCCTTGCCGAGGAGTTCCGCAAGAAGGAGGGGATCGACCTGCGCAAAGACCCGATGGCCCTTCAGCGCCTGAAGGAGGCGGCTGAGAAAGCCAAGATCGAGCTGTCCAGCGCGATGGAGACGACAGTGAACCTGCCGTTCATCACGGCGGACCAGAATGGTCCCAAGCACCTGAACATGACGATCACGCGCTCGAAGTTCGAGAGCCTGATCGAGCCGTTCATGGAACGGATGCGCAAGCCGGTGATGGATGCGCTGCGTGACGCCAAGCTGCAGCCCAACCAGGTGGACGAGATCCTGCTGGTGGGCGGTTCGACTCGCGTGCCCAAGGTGCAGCAGGTGGTCAAGAGCATCTTCAACAAGGAGCCTAACAGGAGCGTGAATCCGGACGAGGTGGTGGCGATGGGCGCCGCCATCCAGGGGGGGATCGCCAAGGGAGACGTGAAGGATATCCTGGTACTGGACGCCACGCCGCTGTCGCTGGGCGTCGAGACGCTGGGCGGCGTGATGACCAAGCTCATCGAGCGCAACACGACGATTCCGACGAGCAAGAGCGAGACCTTCAGCACGGCGGCGGATAACCAGACGACGGTGACGATCCGCGTGCTCCAGGGGGAGCGGGAGTTTGCACGGGACAACCGGCTGCTGGGCGAGTTCAACCTGACGGACATCCCGCCGGCGCCGAGGGGTATTCCGCAGATCGAGGTGACGTTCAACATCGACGTGAACGGCATCCTGAACGTGACGGCGGTCGAGAAGGGGACGGGGAAGAAGGCCAGCATCGAGGTGAAGGGCTCGGGCGGGCTTTCGGACGAGGAGATCGAGCGGATGCGTCGCGACGCCGAGGCGCACGCCGAGGAGGACAAGAAGCGTAAGACGCTGGTGGATCTGAAGAACCGGGGGGATCAACTGGTTTACCAGACGGAGAAGTTGCTGTCGGGCGAGAACGCCGGGAAGATTCCGGGCGACCTGAGAGGCACGGTGGAGTCGGCGCTCTCGACTCTGCGCGACAACCTGAAGAACGACGATGCCGAGGCGATCCGCCGGGCGATCGAGGGCGTGGAGGCGGCGTCGATGAAAGTCGGCGAGCGGCTGTACGCCGACCAGGGCCCGCCGCCGCCAGGCGCGGGCGCCGGCGAAGGCGCTGCCCCGGAGGCGGAGAGCGACCGGGCGACGAAGTCCGATGAAGATGTGATCGACGCCGAGTACGAGGTGAAGAAGGATTAATCGCTTCAGGCTGTCCGGTCATTCGGGAGTTGCAGAGTATCGAAGGCCGGCCCTCTCATCGGGGCCGGCCTTGCTTTGAACGCGACCGGAGCCGACTACTGACGCCTCGCGCTGCCTGTTATCATGTGCGCCATGCTCGACAAGTCCTTTGCGAAGTGGTGGTTGGGCCGGGTTCACCCCTACGTGGAGGTGCCGGAGGAGAAGCTGATCGCGGAGCGCGAGGCGGTCGAGCGGCTGAAGGACTACAACGACAACTACCTGGCGTTCCTGCGCGATTGCGTGTTTCCGGCGATGGACGAGCTGACCAAGACGCTGGCCAGGGACCGCGTGGTGCACCGGGTGAGCACCTGGGGCAACCAGCTTTCGCTGCGGGTTCACCTGGCGTGGCGCTGGGGGGAGCTGGTGATAATGCAGAGCCACGAGGATGCTGTGACCTTCGAGCACCACATCATCACCGAGGGAGAGCGCCGCGAGCAGGACACGGCGGAGGATCACAGCCACCAGTACGACCTGCGCGACCCGCTGCCCTGCGCCGTGGCGGCGAGCGAGCTGCAGTTTTTCCTGGGAAGGATGGCGCAGGACCTGGTTGAGCCGCCCGAGGAGCCTGAGCTTCCGCCGGGGGAGAAGAAGGCCAAATGAGCCCGTCTGGACGCCTGATCATTCTTGTAGTAACGCTGTCCTGCCTGGCGTGGCCCGGCCGGAGCGAAGCGCAACGCGATGCGCGACAGGGTAGCGAAGGGCGCGAAGTCACGCTGCGCCTCATCGATCTCTCGGCGGAGACGCATCGCCGGGTCATCGTCGATCGTGAGGCGGGGCAGTACCTCGGCCACCCCACCACTGTACTGCTGGAGGACGGGAAGACGATCCTGTGCGTCTACCCGAAGGGTCACGGCCGGGGAGCGATCGTCTATAAGCGCAGCGAGGATGGCGGGCGGACGTGGAGCGAGCGACTGCCGACGCCGACGAGCTGGGAGTCAAGCCTGGAGACCCCCACGATTCATCGCGTCGTGGATGCCGATGGCACGAAGCGGTTGATCCTCTGGTCCGGCCTTTACCCCGCGCGGCTGTCGGTGAGCGAGGATGATGGGGCGACTTGGAGCGAACTTGAGCCTGCGGGCGACTGGGGGGGCATCGTCGTCATGAGCAGCGTCGTGAAGCTAAAGGAGCCGGGGCACTACCTGGCCCTCTTTCACGACGACGGCCGCTTCTTCCGGGAGAAGGCGCATCGGCAGGACCCGCCGGTGATGACGCTTTTCCAGACGCTCTCCACCGACGGCGGGCGGACGTGGGCAGAGCCGGGGGCGATTCACGCGGCCAGCGAGGTACATCTGTGCGAGCCGGGGGCGATCCGATCGCCTGATGGCAAGCGCCTGGCGATGCTCCTGCGCGAGAACACGCGGCGGCGCAACTCGTTTGTGATGTTCAGTGATGATGAAGGCAAAACCTGGACGGAGCCGCGCGAGCTGCCCGCGGCGCTGACGGGCGACCGCCACACCGCCGTCTATGCCCCGGACGGCCGGCTGTTCATCAGCTTCCGCGATATGGCCCAGGGCTCGGAGACCCGCGGCGACTGGGTGGCGTGGGTCGGGACGTGGGAGGACATCGAGCAGGGCCGCGAGGGGCAGTACCGCGTGCGGCTGATGGAGAACCATCATGCCTACGACGCGGCCTATCCCGGGGTCGAGATCCTGCCCGACGGCACGATCGTGACGACGACCTACGGCCACTGGACCCAGGGCCAGGAGCCGTACATCGTGAGCGTGCGGCTGAAGTTGGAGGAGTTGGATGAACGGGCGGGGGCTTCGCAATGAGCGGCCCCGGCGAGGGCGATGCCCTTTCGGCCGCCGCGGAGGTGGTCGGGCGGGCGGAACGCGTTGTCGTGCTCACCGGGGCGGGGATCAGCGTGGAGAGCGGGCTATCGACGTTTCGCGGGGGGGATGGGCTCTGGGAGGGGCATGATCCGATGCAAGTGGCGACGCCGCAGGCATTTGCGCGAGATCCTCGGCTCGTGTGGCGCTTCTACAACGAGCGCCGCCGACGGGCGTTTGCCGCGGAGTCGAGTGCGGGGCACCGGGCACTGGCGGAGCTTGGACGCCGCAAACCCACGAAGGTCATCACGCAGAACGTGGATCGGCTGCACCAGCGGGCGGGATCCAAGGGCGTGCTGGAGCTGCATGGGAACCTTGAGGATGTCCGTTGCACCGGCTGCGGGAAGGCCTTCCACAAGCCGGGCGAGGCTCTGCCGGAACTGCCGGCATGCGACGGCTGTGGCGCTGTGCTGCGGCCGGAGGTCGTGTGGTTTGGCGAGGCGATGCCCGAAGGGGCCATGGAGGCCGCTGCCGACGCGGTGCGGGGGGCGGATGTGTTGCTGGTGGTGGGAACGAGTGCCCAGGTATACCCGGCGGCGGGGCTGATCAGCCTGGCCAGGCGGGCCCGAAGGGCGACGATCGAGATAAATCCGACGCCGTGCGGTGCCGTGGTGGACGTGTGCGTTGCGGCGCCGGCGTCGGAAGCATTGCCGGCGTTGGTGAGGGCGATGGATGCCTGAGGGCGGCTATTTCGGCAGCTCAAGCACCCTACGAGCCTCGGACTCGATCTGCGGGCGGAGCCGCTCGGCCAGTTGCGCCAGCAGCCACGGGAGAACGACGTGGATCTGCACGTCCTGGTCGCTGACGTCCAGCCAGCCACCGACCTGCTGGCCCAGCGCCGAGACGGTGAAGTCGAGGCGATCGCCGTTCCAACGGTCCTGGATCGTGCCGAAGCTGCCGGCGTACTGGGTGCGGATCTTGCCGATGCTCGCGTCGATGCGGCGGCGGGCCTCGGCGCGAGCCAGCTTGTGCGGCACGGTAATGTCCAAGGTCTTTGTTTGCATTCGAGCCGTTTCCATCAGTACCTGAACACCGCCGCCACGCCGCCGGGAGCGGGGTGGACGTCCGGGGGGAGCACCAGAACGCGTCCGCCGGCCCGGAGGGTCATTTCGGCCAGGTCGTCCAGCACGTCATCCACCTTCGGGTCAGACTCGGGCGCGAGAGTCAGGGCACCGCTCTTCCCGTCGACGCGCCCGCCGATGCGGACCTCGGTGTGGGAAAGAAGGACCGAAATCCGGCCCATGGCGGCCGCCTGGGCGACCGTCGCAAGCTCGCCGCTGGCCAACCCGCGCGATTTGGCGGTGCCGAACTGTTCGATCAGCTCGCGCGTCTGTTCCTGCATGCGTGGCTGCAGGAGTTGCATCATCTCGGCGTGGAGCCGCTCGAGATCGACCTCCGAGGCGTCGGGATTGATCCGCAGACCCTGCTTCTGCAACCGCGGGTGGTGCGAAACCTTGCGGAAGCGGTCGTGATAATCCACATCGGCGGCGAGAAAGAGGGGCAGGTCGGTGTGGCGTCCGTGGTGGTCGTAGATGGCCTTGTCCAGGACGCGGAAGTAGCGTTCCAGGTCCTGGTCGCGGTCATCGCGGTTGTCGTGATGGCCATGAAACATGCCCTTGTGGGCCAGTCCGCCGTAGTGGGAAACATTCAGGTTCCCGCCGCGGATCTCCTCGCCCAGAGCCTCAGTGATGTCGCGGGGGACGCCGGGATGCAGCGGGACGAGATCCAGGTAGTCGCGGTCCCCCTCGTAGAGGGAGACGGACTTCTGGGTGACGGCCAGGAGCTGGAAGCGGTCGAGGCCCTGCATGGCGCGGATGAGCGGCTTGATATGAAAGCTGTCGGCGACGGCGACGATCTCCCGCGCGATGGGCCGTTGCAGGCGGACCAGGAGTTGCTGATCCTGGGAGAGGAAGATGGCCAGGGCGTTGAGCTGGTGCTGCCAGAAGGCGTTGTCCTCCGCCAGGGCCATGGCGGGCCCGGTCAGGCGATCGGCAAGCTTTTTGTCGCCGGCGGCCAGCTCGTCGCGGGCCTGGTGGAGAAGCGATCTGAACCGGATGCTGTTCTGCCGTGTGTCGGGTCCTAACCGGGCGGTAGGCATGTGAATGGAGATGCAGGGGGGTGTCTGCTCTGCGAGCAGGGTATCGATGAGTGACTGGTCAAGTTGCCGCAGGCTGCTGCGGGGGTCGATCGTCTTCTGAGTCATGGCAACCGCGATGCTACTGGTTCGGTGGGGATGGGGAACGGTGGAAATGGGGGGCCCGACGAGACGAAAGCCGCAGGCGCGAGGCGCCTGCGGCTTCGATTCTGTTCTCTGCGACAACAGCCAGCGCTAAAGGGCGAGCTGTATCTGCGAGCGGAGGACGACCTCGAACTCGTCGGTGGCCTGGTAGCCAAGCTGGGAGACATCAAAGGGCGAACCGTTGGGCAGGAAGTTCAGGTCGGTCGTGAGCTTCAGGCGGTGGCGATGGCGCCCTTCCAGAAGGTACCAGTTGAACCCCGGCGAGAGCTCGAAGAAGGTGTCTTCGTCGACCAGAATCTCGTCATCGAACTGCACGAGGCTGAGGCGGACGAAGGGCTCGAAGTTGTCGCCGGTCATGAAGCTGACCTGCACCGTGGCGCCGACGTTGAAGAAGTCCTCGCCATCGAGCCAGAGCTGGTTGACATAGATCGCGCCGAAGGCGCCCACGCCGTTGGTGTTCTCATACTGCAGGTCGGCGGTGAGCAGACCGGTGCGGTCGTCGCTCTTCTCCCAGGACATGCCCGCGGCGACGCCGAAGGCAAGCAGATCTTCATCGGTATCGGCAGCGGTGAAATCCGTGTAATCGCGCCAGAGACCGCGCATAAGCATCTCGAAGCGACCACTGATGCCGATGTGGGTATCGGAGCCCAGGAACGAGGTGTTCTCCGAACTGAAGCCATCGTGAATGGCGAACTCAGTCCGCATCCTGTCGCCCGGCGAATGCATGAATGAGACGCCCTGGACGCGGCCTTCATTCAGGAATCCCTGTATCAGCGACCGCTCAGTCGCGAGCTGATGCCCGCTCCACACGAGGCCTTCTCGAGTCAGCGGATTCTTGAACTGGCCCGCGCGGATGCCCCAGTTCTCGTTGGCCCGCCAAACCCCCCACGCATCCTGCAGCATGAAGTCGCCGTCGGCGAAATTGCCCTGCACGTGATACCGAATGTTGCGCGCTCCGAGCTCGCCGTTCCCGTAAACCTGCAGGCGCGAGACCTCAAAGGCGTTGTTGAACTCCTCGTCACCGCCGCCGAAAGGCTCAAAGTAGCCGAGGTATCCGCGGAACTGGCCCATGGCGCCCAGGCGCATCGAGGCGGAGAAATCGTCGTTCGAGCCTTGGAGCTCGAAGAGACCCTGGGGGTAGGGGATAACGCCCAGGCGGAGCACATTGGGGTCGTAGCCATTGTCCACAGTGCCGTTGACGGTCCCGTTGGTGTCCTGGGCCAGGAACACGGGCTCACCGGTGGGCTGTGCCGGCTGAGCCGGGGTTGACGTGTTGTCGGAAGCCATGGCAGGGATGCCAATGGCTAGTGAAGCCAGAGCGGCTGCCAAGGCGGGCCGCTTCAGCACGGCTGAACGCAAGGGCGTATGCAATGTTTCCTCTTTCTGCATGGGACCGCCGCAACGGCGACGGCGTACGAGTTCCTACCGCCGGGATAGAGGACGCGAGAGTGCCGAGATGCGGCGTCTCCTCCGGCGAAGTGCTGCAAACTAGCGGGGAACGGACGGTCGGTCAACAAACCCCAACCAAATCGACACCCGATACGCACGCCAATCTCACATCCCATAAACATTTGCTCCCGGGTTATCGGGCCGGGCACTATCCCCGGGGCGGGGACTCAAGCGGGTCGAACCACCTCGAAACCCTGGCCAAGCTCCATCCCTTCAGGCACCCCCTTGACCTTGCCGTAAAGAATGGCGGCCTCGATCACCATCCACGTTTCCAAGGCCAGACATATGAGCGCCAGCCCCGAAATCACGTACCGCTGGCCCGCCCACCAGTTGGGCAGCTCCGCCAGCATGGCCCAGGCGGGCACCACCAGCATGAACAGCATCGGGGGAATCAGGAACCAGGTCATGATCCGCCTCCGCCGCAGGTAAAAGAGGATCACCGCAAACGCCAGCCCCGCCAGGAGCTGGTTGCTGGCCCCAAAGAGCGGCCAGAGGATCAGCCCGCCCGTCCCGGCGTTGGCGAAAGACCACTCCCCGCTGGCGGGGATGGCGGCAAGGACGGCGGCGGTCGCGACGGCGACGGCGGTGGCGACGTAGGCGTTGGTCACCATCGACAGCAGGCTGGGCCGGCCGGGCACGATCGGCTGGTAACAGACCTCCGCTTCCGTGGCAGCGACTTTCAGTCTCTGCCCTCCGCTGTTCTGCGTCTCGGGCTCCGGAGGGAGGCCAGCGACTGAAAGTCGCTGGTACGGGTGACTTGCCGCGGACGCTTC
>JBGTBZ010000187.1:0-1967 GCA_041749155.1 Phycisphaerae bacterium | reverse complement strand
GCCCATCGACCAACCGAGTGCCTTCAAGGCGATCTACCGGGTTCTGCTCGATCGTGAAGCAGGGCCCAATGCCAGCAATCTCCTCTCGTTCCTTGACCGCGGCTTCGTCGTCGCCCGCTGCTCGGAACTCGCGGTGGACTTATCCACGTACTGGAAGGAAACAGCCATCCCTGGCGAAGCGCTCGAACAATGGTTGGCGAAGGAAAAGGCCAGCATTGCGGCCATCTCCGCAAAGACGGAGTTTGCAGGCCCCGCTCAGGGCGCGGCCCCGATCCCTTCCACTTCGGACCAGGCTTCGGGGGTTGGAGTCCTCGAGTTCCATGTCACGATGACCGACGGGAAAGCACACTGCCGCCGCGTGTTGTTCAACCGGCTCAAGGCCCCCGATTCCGCCAAGGAGGACGAACCTCTTGTCTTCGCCGCCTGGGCGAAGGATTTGATTGCCCGGAGCAGTGCGAGCGTTGGATTGCCCATCGACCACGCTGCGCCGCCGGACCCCCGGTAGGGCGGGCCGCTGGGATGCGGACATTCCTGCGGGATGAATCCCGCGCCCCGTTCCCGCGGAGCGCGGACTTCAGTCCGCAGGAAGCTGCGTCGGCGGAAAGGGCTTGGGATCTGCGGTGCGCGGTCGTGATGCGGACATTCCTGCGGGATGAATCCCGTGCCCCGTTCCGGAGCGTCCCGAGCTAGGAAGTGAACCGCTGGCGCTGGGAGATGATGAGGTCTTTGATGCGATTGGGTTGCGGATCGCCAAGAGCTCGTTCCGCTGCCTCGACAGATGCAGCGGTGGATATCGTGACGTCGCCGGTGTCAGAGAGCCGGCCCCAAACTCCCTGTCTCACGTCGATGGCACGAATGTCCTTGATGAAGAATTCGCTGCGTTCCTTGGACCAAAACCCTTCCTCCACCGAAACGCGGTCCGCATAGATTCGCATCGAGAAGGAATGGCGCCGGTAGAGCGCAATGAGCCAGGGGACCAGCAGCCACGCAAACAGCAAATGCCACCCGAAGCCCCACCATGACGGGCGCACCTCAAGGAGCACGGATTGGGTGTCCGGAGGCGCCCCGGGAGCATCCGCCTTCGCCGCGCTGGCTGTCGAGCCGGTCCGGTCCGCAATGGGGAAACCGCAGGCGGGACACGCTTCGGCTTGTGTGGAAACCTCCCGTCGGCACTCAGGGCAGGGGATCAGCGCCATGGGCCGCCTTGTTCCGTGCGAGAGCACATGGGACTTCGGTCAGACATGGCGCGTCATCGGCCGAGCCCGCATGGTTGATAGTCTGGTTAAACGAGTTTGCACACGGCGGACCCTAAGCAGCCTAAGCCAGCAACTTTTCGAGTTTCTCACCCTGAATGTCCGTGAGCCGGTAATCGCGGCCCTCGAACCGGTAGGTCAACTGTTTATGATCAATGCCGAGGAGATGAAGCATTGTCGCGTGGAAATCATGGATGCTGACAGGATCCTGGACGACGTTGTAGCCGAAGTCGTCGGTGGCGCCCAGCACGAGGCCGGGCTTGACGCCGCCGCCGGCCATCCAGATGGAGAAGCAGCGCGGGTGGTGGTCGCGGCCGAAGCTTTGCTTCCTGATCTCGCCTTGGGAGTAGGCGGTGCGTCCGAACTCCCCGCCCCAGATGACGAGCGTGTCCTCGAGAAGCCCCCGGGCCTTCAGATCTTTAACGAGTGCGGCGCTGGCCCGGTCGGTGTGCTTGGTCTGGGTCTTGATTCCCTCCGGAAGGCCGCCGTGGTGGTCCCAGTCTCGGTGGCACAGTTGGATGAAGCGAACACCCCGCTCGGCGAGACGACGGGCCAGGAGGCAATTGTTGGCATAGGACGCCTTGCCCGGTTCCGCCCCGTAGAGATCGAGAACCTCCTTCGGTTCGGTTGCGAGATCCATGAGCTCTGGCACGCTCGTTTGCATCCGGAAGGCGAGCTCGTAGTTTTCGATGTGAGTGGCGATGGCGGGGTCGC
>JBGTBZ010000186.1:0-4404 GCA_041749155.1 Phycisphaerae bacterium | reverse complement strand
GACGCCGCCCTCCAGCAGGAGCGCGCCGGCGGACAGGAGCTGCTGGGGCGGCTCAGCGAGGCCCAGCTTCGCGCTGAGCGGCTGCAGGCGCAGCTCGAAAAGGAGGCCCAGAACCTCGAAGAGCAGAAGCGCCTGCTGCTGGAGGCCGAATCCAGGCTCAAGGACGCGTTCGCCGGCGTCAGCCAGGAGGCCCTGGCGAAGAACAACGCCGCGTTCCTCGACCTCGCCAGGTCGCGCTTCGACCCCGTCAAGACGCTCCTCGAGGAGTACCAGAAGCGCCTCGCGGAGATGGACCAGAGCCGCGCCCGCAGCCACAGCGACATCCGCGAGCAGCTCGGCAGCGTCGCCGAGGCCCACCGCGCGCTCAGCGCCCAGACCTCCCAGCTCCTGACGGCCCTCTCCAACCCCGGCACGCGCGGGCGGTGGGGCGAGATCGGCCTGGAGCGCGTCCTGACCCTCAGCGGCATGACCGCCGGAATCCATTACGACGCACAGCCCACTTTCAGCGGCGAAGACGGCCGATCACGGCCCGACGTGCGCGTCAACCTCCCCGGCGGAAAGTGCATCATCATCGACAGCAAGTACCCCGGCACGCACTTCTTCAAGGCCCTGGAGTGCCAGAACCCCGCCGAGCGCGACGGCCTCCTGCGCCAGTACGCCGCCGCAGTGCGCAGCCATGCCGTCAACCTCCGCTCCCGCGACTACTGGCGCAAGATCGACGGCTCCCCGGAATATGTCGTGATGTTCCTCACCGGCGAGGCGATGGTCTACGCCGCGGTGCAGGCCGACACCTCGCTGCTGGAGGACATGTTCAAGGACAAGGTGATCATCGCCACGCCCACGACCCTGATCGCGCTCTTGAAGGCCGTCGCCTACGGCTGGCAGCAGGCGGAGGTGGAGAAGGGCATCGAGGAGGTGCGCGACATCGGCGCCCAGATCGTGGAGCGCGCCGCCATCTTCGCCGATCATTTCAACAGGGTCGGCCGCTCTCTCGACGCCGCGACGCAGGCCTTCAACCAGGCCACGGGCTCGCTTGAGACGCGCCTGCTCGTCTCCGCCCGCCGCATGCGCGAGCTGCGCGTCTCCAACCAGGAAATCCCCGATATCCAGCCCGTAGACACCGCCGCCCGCCGCCTCTCCGAGCGCGTGCTCACGCCGTCGGACGACGGAGACGACACGTCGGAAGAGATGTTCAGATGACGCTTGTGCAGCGCGCGAAGATCTGCGCCCCCGCAGACTGAGCTACAAGTAGTTGTACTTGATAGGCCCGACTGCCCCCCGCTTTCGAAAGCTCGGCGGCACCTGTTTCTGAACGTACATCCTTCGGATCGGCTCGGGCGCGAGGCGGCCGGTGAACCCATAGCGAGTGAACTTCCGCTGAGCACTCCCGGCTTCCACCTCGAACCAGTTGTCGCCGACGAAGGCTTCCAAAATGATCCCGTGGCGGTTTGCCAGGATGACCTCGGCGCGAGCGGCACGTGTGGGATTCAGCCGCCAAGATTGGCGGGTGGCTTCATAGAGTGACGTCGTAGCGGCCGACCGGTTGACGTTGATCAGTAGCACTCGATGTACGAACTCAGCAATCTCGGCCTTGTATCGCCTCACGATCTCGAGCGCATGCGCCGCGCCGACGTCGGATCCGCTTCCCAGCGTCTCATTTGTCAGTCCTGAATAGGCATCAATGAGAGCAGCCTCCACCTCAGACGCTGTCCTGTTGTCCATACCGTGACGATGAATGACATGACTCACTTCGAATCCGGCTAACCGAATCTCTCGAATCCGCCCGAGTTTCTCGCCTAGATCGTCCCCCTGGATATCCGCCTTGGCATGCGCGAAGACTCGGTCGCCGATGCCTTTACCTACGTAGAACGTTTCGCCATTTCGTGGATCGATAAGGCGATAGACATAGCTCCTTAGCTTGTCCGCCACTCCCGGCGGGAATCGTTGCAGCACCTGCTCGGCCATAATTCCTCCTTCCCGTGCAAGGGTCGACGCATGAAACCACCTAGATTCTGCTCCCGCGGCGATGCGCTCACCCGTTCCAGATGCCCCGAAACACCTCCACCGCCTCCCCCGTCTTGAAGACGTGACGCGTGTCGGCATCCCACCTCAGCCGAAGCTCCCCACCGGGCACGTGGGCCAGAATCTCCCGACCCGTCCGCCCCGTCAAGACGCCCGCCACACACACGGCGCACGCGCCTGTCCCGCACGCCAGCGTCCGCCCCGTCCCACGCTCCCAGTGCAGCACGTTAACTTCCGCCGGCGAAACAACCTGCACGAAATGCACATTCATCCGCCGCGGGAAGATCTGCAGCTTCTCGATCTCCGGCCCCTCGCTGCCCAGATCCACGCTCGCCAGATCGTCCACGTAAATCACCGCATGCGGGTTGCCCATCGACACGAACGTCGCCTCGCGCTGGCCGCGCGACGTCGCGATCATGTACCGGTGCTCGCCGACCTGCCGGATCGGGCGCGCGGGGGGTAGCTGCGACGCTACCGCGTCGCGGTCCACCACCACCCCGATCCGGTCCAGCTCCAGGATCGGCTCCCCCATATCGACGGTCGCGCTAAAAACCTTCCCGTCCGGCCCTACCTCCAGCTCCAGGCTCAGCACCCCCCGCCCCGTCTGAATCCGCATCGGATTCGCCCTGGAAATCCCGTCATCCCACGCCAGCTTCGCCACGCACCGAATCCCGTTGCCGCACATCTCCCCCTCGGACCCGTCGTTGTTCCACATCCGCATCCGAACGTCCGCCCCCACCCCCGCCACCCCCGGCTCCGGCGGAAGCACGCAGATCAGCCCATCCCCACCCACCCCGTAATGCCGGTCGCTGATCCGCCGGGCCAGCTCCGGCAGGTCCTCGGGCAGCGCCTGGCGCGTGGCATCGACGTACACGTAGTCGTTGCCCGCGCCGTGCATTTTGACGAACAAAAGCGGCATAACCCCCGATCATAAGCCCGCCCGCCGGGCTGCAAATCCGTTCCCGGCGGCAGGCCAGCCGCATCACCCACGGCGATGCAGGAACATTCACGCTCCGCCCGTCGGCGGGACGATGTCAGACGGCGGGGCGCCCCAGCGCCGCGGCGTGGATTCCCCTTTGTTCGGTGGATCCGCCCACACGACCCCCAAGGAAGGACTTGCAATGCCCTCGCTCATCGAACTGGTCGAGAAAATCAACGCCGGCGACAGCCTCGAAGCCCAGGAGCTGGCCTGCTACCAGGATTCCCCCAACTCCGCCGAGCGATTCCTCGCCCATCATGCCGGGGCCACGCTGCAGCTTCGGGCCTGCCATACCCACCTCTACGAGGCTCTCAAGGCCATCGACTTCTCAGACCGCAAGGTTCTGGAGCAGTATGTTGGCCTTTGCGGCTTCCTTGGCCGGGATGACATGAAGACCGCCCCAATGGTCCAGTTCGGCCGCAGCGCAATCGAGCGCGGCGAGGCCGCCCTCGGCCTCGAGGCCATCGCCCAGGCCGTCGCCGGAGATCTCGGCAGGCGCGCAACCTGGGTCCGAGAAAGGAGTAACGGCATTGAGGTCGCCCGCTCCTACGCCGCGGCCGCGGAGGAGATCGGGTGGACGCCCTCGGCAAACGGCTGGACCAACAACCAGACCCGCGTGGCCTACATCGTCAGCGGCATCGGCGACGAGGACTCCCCTGCCCGGGCGGCGGCCGCTTTTGCTAAGTCCATCAACCAGAAGCAGTTTCGCCTCGGCGTCTACAGCACCGAGGCCTACGCCCGCCGCGACCGCCAACAGTTCGCCGGGGAAGCCCCCGCCATTCCCGGCAGCCTCAAGCGCGGGGCTGCCACCGTCGCACGGATCAAGGAGGCCAAGGCGACCCACTGGATTGCTCCCACCAGCACTCCCGCCGGCGGGGACCTGGCCACCGCCGCCACGGCGCTGGCCGACCAGCTCGTGGCGGACCAGACCGACATCCTGATCATCGACGCCGACCCGTCCGACGCGATTGCCGCGCTGGTCTGCCACTGGAAGGTGGCCCGCAGCCGCATCTGGCTGGCCCGGCGTGCCCCGCTCTACTCCACGAAAGTCGACGCCGTCGCCTACATCGAGCCGGCCCGGCGCGACATGGATGCCGCCTGGTGGCACGAGCACGGCATCACCCCCACGAACATCCTCGAAGGCATCGATCTTCAGGCCCCCGTCGCCGAGACGCCCCGGCGCTCCGCCTACGGCATCCCCGAGTCCGCCGTCATCCTCACCACTTGTGCCGATGACATCGGCCGCACCATCACATCCCAGCTCACCGATGCGGTCACGGAGGTCCTGCGCAAGCACCCGCAGGCGGTGTACCTGATCGTGGGCGCCGGCGACGCCACGCAGATCCGCCGCCGCTTCGAGGCCGCGGGCGTCGGTAAGCGCGTCGGCTACGCCGGCAAGCGGC
>JBGTBZ010000185.1:0-4611 GCA_041749155.1 Phycisphaerae bacterium | reverse complement strand
ACGCGGCGCCGGCCCCGGACGCCGCGAACGGTCCTGTCGCCGCCGAAGGGCCCGCCGCTCTCAACCAGGAGCGCCGCGAAGCCCGCCAGACCGCCATGTGGCTCGTTGCCCTGGTGAACCGCGACGCCGTCATCGCCCCTCTCGAGCAGACCACCCGCACCGCCGTCCTCTGGGCCGGCGCCATGGTTGTGGCGGTGACCGCCATCCTCGTCAGCAGTGCCGTGCAGCTCATCCGCGCCCGCAGCCACCTCGAGCGGCTGCGTACCGAGATGATCGACCGCGAGCTGCGCGATGCCCGTCAGATCCAGCTCATGTGGCTCCCGGACGATTCCGTCCGCCAGACCCCCACCCGCCAGATCGAGATAGCGGCAGAAAACGTCCCCGCCAGCCACATCAGCGGCGATTTCTACAATTATTTCGATCTCGACGACGGCCGCACCGCGGTGGTCATCGGCGACGTCACCGGCCACGGCATGACGGCGGCGTTCCTGATGGCCACGACGCAACTGCTGATTAAGACGACGCTGCAGCGACTGGGCGACCCGGGACGGACGCTGGAGGAGGTGAACAACCAGCTTTCCAACCAGGCGTTCAACGGCCAGTTCGTCACCATCCAGCTCCTGTTGATCAACACGCGCACGCGCGAGCTGCTGGCGGCCAGCGCTGGCCATCCTCCGCCCCTGACCTGCGGGCCAGATGGGCGATGGCGGGCCCTGGATATCGATCCTCAACTGGTATTGGGCGTACTGGAGGACAGCAAGTATCCGACGCAGCTCATCCCGCTGGATGGCTGCGAGACCCTGCTGATGTACACCGACGGCATCATCGAGATGAAGAACTCGGCGGGAGATCGGTTCAGCCTGGATCAGCTACTGGACGCCCTGAACCAGCGGATCGGCCGCGACACCTCATCCGCCAAGCAGCTCGTGGACCAGACATTTCAGATCGTCCGCAGCTTCGCCGGCGAGGCCGCGGCGGATGACGACCTAACGCTCCTGGCCATCCACGTGTCCCGGCGGACGGAAGGGCCCACGTCGGCGGCGGGCGAACCAACGCAGGCTGCTGCGGGTAGTAAGCATTAGGACCGCCTTGACTGCGGTAGAGGTGGGCTTAGGATTCGGGCCGTAGAGCGGGGCCATAGTGAAATGGGATCACGCCACCATGGCATGGTGGAGTTTGGGGTTCAAATCCCCATGGCTCCATGAGTTACAGATTCGAAGGGCCCGGCCACGCAGGTGGCCGGGCTTCTTTTTAAAGGAGGCACATGCTCAATTTCGTCACGCGGCGGTCGCTCCTGGTCTTCCTCGTGGCCCTCGCCTGCCCGCTATTCGTCAGCCGGGCCCGGGCCGACTTTGCCCTTCGATCGGGTGATCGCGTCGTCTTCTACGGCGACAGCATCACCGATCAGCGGCTCTACACCACGTTCGTGGAGACCTTCGTGCTCACCCGCTTCCCTGACTTGGAGGTGAGCTTCGTCCACAGCGGCTGGGGCGGCGACCGCGTCGGCGGCGGGGGAGGGGGCCCGATCGACCTGCGCCTCCAGCGGGACGTACTGGCGCACGACCCGACGGTCGTGACCATCATGCTGGGGATGAACGACGCCTCGTACCGGGCCTTCGACGAGGCGATATTCGAGACGTACGCCAACGGCTACCGGCATATCCTCAATACTCTGGCGGCGGCAAAGCCAGGCCTGCGCGTCACGCTCATCCAGCCGTCGCCCTTCGATGATGTGACCCGCCCGCCCAGCGTCGAGGGCGGATACAACGCCGTCCTGCTGCGATACGGCGGGTTTGTGAATGAGCTGGCGGCCGAGCGGGGGCTCGGGGCGGCCGACCTGAACACCGGCGTCGTGGCGGCGCTTCAGAAGGCGGAGGCTGCCAACCCGGAGATGGCCGAGCGAATCATCCCCGACCGCGTTCATCCCGGCCCCGCCGGCCACTTGCTGATGGCGGGAGAGCTGCTGAAGGCATGGCAGGCCCCCGCGACGGTCACCGCCGTCGACATCGACGCCCGGGGCATGCGGGTGGTTGAGGCCAGGAACACCAAAGTCAGCGAGTTTAACGCGACCAATGGCCTCTCGTGGACGCAACTCGACAAGGCGCTGCCGATGCCGCTCGACCTGGCCGATCCGGTCATAAAGCTGGCGGTGGAGTCGTCGGATTTCATGGAGACGCTGAATCAGCAGCCGCTGCGCATCACCGGGTTGGCGCCCGGCCGTTACGCCCTGAGCATCGACGGCGAGCCGGCGTGCGAAGCCAGCGCCGAGGAATGGGCCGCGGGCATCAACCTCGCGACGCTGCCGACGCCGATGGCGAAGCAGGCAATGGAGGTGCACCGCCTGACCGTCCAGCACAACAACGTGCATTTCCTTCGCTGGCGGTCGGTGCAGGTGCCTCTTTCCGGGCGCAGTCAAGCGGTGCAGGATGCGCTCCCACCCCTGCTGAAGGCGCTGGATGAGGAGGAACAGGCGATTGTTGAGCAGCAACGTGCCGCCGCCCGGCCGGTTGCCAGGCGATACGAGCTACGCGCCGCGGAGGGGGCCTGATGCGGTTGCCGGGTTGACCTATCCGGCGGCTGGGGGGTAACAATGCAGCCGAATGCCTTTGCGGATTGAAGATTACGCCCTGATCGGCGATTGCCAGGCGGCCGCGCTCGTCGGGAAGGACGGGTCGATCGACTGGCTTTGCCTGCCGCGATTCGACTCGCCGGCGTGCTTCGCTGCGCTGCTGGGCACGCCCGAGCACGGCCGCTGGAAGATCGCCCCGGCGCAGGAAGTGCGCTCCGTCCGCCGGCGTTACCGGCCGGGCACGCTGATCCTCGAGACGGAATTCGAGACCGACACGGGCGCCGTAACCCTGATTGATTTCATGCCGCCGCGCAGCAACGCGCCTGACGTCGTGCGCATTGTCGCGGGCGTTCGCGGCGAAGTGCCCATGCAGATGGAGCTGATCGTCCGCTTCGACTACGGCTGGGTCGTTCCCTGGGTGCGACGCCTTCCCGACGAGCGCAACGGGATGCGCGCCACCGCCGGGCCGGACACCATCTACTTCCGCACTCCTGTCAGCCTGCGCGGCGAGAATCTGCACACCGTCGCCGATTTCGTCGTAAAGCAGGGCCAGCGCATCCCCTTCAAGCTCGTCTGGAGCCCCACCAACGAGCCCGAGCCCGCCGAGCGCGTCTCGGAGGTCATGCTCCGCAGCACCGAGAACTTCTGGAAGCAGTGGTCTAACCGCTGCACCTACAAGGGCGAGTGGCGCGAGGAGGTTCTCCGCTCACTCATCACCCTCAAGGCCCTCACCTACGCCCCCACCGGCGGAATCGTCGCCGCCGCCACCACCAGCCTGCCGGAGGAAATCGGCGGGGTGCGCAACTGGGATTACCGCTACTGCTGGGTACGCGACGCCACATTCACGCTCTATGCCCTGCTGACCGGCGGTTATACCGACGAGGCCGAGGCCTGGCGCGAATGGCTCATAAATGCCGTTGCCGGCACGCCCGACGAGCTCCAGATCATGTACGGCGTCGGCGGCGAGCGGCGGCTCACGGAGCTGGAGCTGGACTGGCTGCCGGGCTATGAGAACTCCTCGCCGGTTCGCGTCGGCAACGCCGCTTACAAGCAGCGGCAGCTCGACATCTACGGCGAGGTCGCCGACACGCTCCACCTGGCCCGGCGCCTGGGCCTCGAGGGCAACGAGGACGCCTGGTACATCGAGCGGGCCATGATGCGCTTTTTGGAGAACGAGTGGAGCAAGCCTGATGAGGGCATCTGGGAGGTCCGCGGCCCGCGGCGGCACTTCACGCATTCCAAGGTCATGGCCTGGGTCGCCTTCGACCGGGCGGTGAAGGCGGTTGAGCAGTTCGGCCTCGAGGGCGACTCCCGTCGCTGGGCGGCGGCGCGCGATGAGATTCACGAGCAGGTCTGCCGGGAGGGTTTCAACCCGAAAGTCAACGCGTTTACCCAGCATTACGGCTCGGAAGACCCCGACGCCAGCCTCCTGATGCTGCCGCTGGTCGGCTTTCTGCCCGCCGACGACCCTCGGATGATCGGCACGGTGGACCTGATCACCAGGCGCCTCATGCGCGGCGGATTCATCGACCGCTACGAGACGCAGCACCACGTGGACGGCCTGCCCGGCGGGGAGGGCACCTTCCTGCTCTGCACGTTCTGGCTGGCGGACAATTTGGCGCTGCAGGGCCGGTCACGCGAGGCCCGCGAGGTCTTTCAGCGCCTGCTGGACCTGCGCAATGACGTGGGCCTGCTCTCCGAGCAGTGGGACCCGGTGAACCGGCGGCTGGTCGGAAACTTTCCCCAAGCCTTCAGCCACGTCGGCCTGATCAACACCGCCGCCAACCTCTCCCGCGAGCCAGGCGGGCCGGCGGAGGACCGGCAGGGGTGATTGCGTGCAGTGTCCGGCCACTGGCGGTCACGGAGACCGCCAGCGGCCGCACGACCAGCACATTCCTAACGCTTGACGGCAAAGACCTTTACGCTCGCGGCGTAGTCGTTGATGTCGTAGCGGGCCAGCAGGTCCGACAGGCCTTCGTGAACGCCCTGGCGCTGCGGCGCCGCCTTGGGCGTGCAGCATCCGCCGCTCGTCGGCTTCGCGG
>JBGTBZ010000184.1:0-11702 GCA_041749155.1 Phycisphaerae bacterium | reverse complement strand
GCCGCCGCTTCCGCCGGTGCTGGCCGGGAGGGCAGAGAGGCTGCTGCCCATGGTCTGGATGTCGGCGCCGAGATTCTGGATGAACAGGTACGGCACAAACGCCGCCTGGCTGTCGTCGCGATACCAGGAGGGGGGCTCGCTCATCAGCCCTTCGAAGTGCCCGGCCCACCTGTCTTCGACGCCCATGACCATGGCGTAGGGCAGGAGCCGACCAAAGAGCGTCGGGTCTTTCTTGTGAGCCTCCTGGAGGCGCTGCTTCTCGACCATCTCGAGGAATCGACGGAAGCCCAGGCAATCGCGCAGCGCCAGCGAGCCCTTGTGCGTGCGCGCAGGCATGTACCACCCAAACCAGAAGACCGGCACGGATGCCAGAAACAGGCCCACGGACCAGGCGATCACGCCCATCGCCCCAAGAAAGAAGATCGACGCAGCGCCCGCAGCGACAAGCAGGATTCCGATCGCGGCAAAACTGTTGCGCACAGTCTGCGGGTTGCCCCGGAACAGCTCCCGCGCCGTCAGAGATTCGTAGATGTGGTCGCGAACCTCGTAGAAGGTCGTCCGGAAGTAGCCGCGAAGCCCGGACAGCTTCGCAGTTTTCATCGAGCCGAAGATGCCCCTCAGGATGTCCTGCTCGTGCTGCTTCAGGTCCAGGTCCGGCTCCCTGAGCTTGGTGAACTTCAGGTCCTTGTGCTGCAGGCCCAGCAGCTTCTCGCTCTCCACCCGCTCGATCCGCAGGTAGCCGCGCGCCGCCAGGTCGATGATCGTCGCCACCACGTCCCGCGTATGGCAAATTTCGTCGAACACCGTCCCCACCTCCGCCGGCGAGAGGCCCCTGGGCGGATCCCATTCCACCGGCACCGCCTGCCCGCCGCCCTCATCGCGCCCGCGCGTCAGCCAGAGCGCCAACATCACGCAGAATGACAGCAGCGGCAGCGCCATGGCGGGCCACCAGTCGCGCAGCCACCAGCCCAACGCCGTCCCCCACGTCGGCTGCCGCACGCTTCCTTCCGGCAGCCGCGCCAAAATGGTCAAACCGCTTCCAGGCCGCACCTGCTCCGCCGAATAGCGGACAGACCCCACCTCCACCTCCGCGGTGGCGGGCGTGGTGGAGCCAGGCGGACCCTGGAATGCCCTTACCTCCACGGCGCCGGCGGAGAGGCCATCGGGCAGGATCAGCCGGGCCGAGGCCTGCTCGATTGCAAAGGGCCACTCATCGCCGGTGGCGTTCCAGTAAACCTCCGGCTCGCCGTCAAAGAAGTTGACGGCGCGGCGGGCCGTGTAGCGGATGACGTAAGTGTGCCGACCCGTCACGTAGACGTCGGGATCGCCGATCCGTATCGAAATGTCGCCATCCTGCCGGCTCACGACGTAGGGCCGCGGCCGGCCCTCCTCGTCGGTCACCGCCAGCACGTTGATCCCGACCCGGTAGGGGTTGGCGTAGCGTTCATAGCGGTACGGGATGTTCCGGAAGATCCCCCGCCGCTGGGCGCCCTCGAAATCCATTTCGATGCGTTCGGTGATCACGAGGGTGCCCGGATCCTCGATGCGTATTTCGGCGTGAAAAGCCCTTATGACCTCGCCCGCCGCCAGCCGGCCCGCGAGCAGCGTCACCAGCACGGCGCCGCAAAGGACGATAAGTCTGCTGCCTGGCACGACTTGCCGGTAGACTGGGCGGTGAGCGGTCACCCGGGCAAGATACCGCAAACCGGCCGGAGATGAGCATGAAACTGGCGATCGTAATCCTCGTGGGGTCGGGGCTGCTGGTCGGAGCACTGGTGATCTTCGCCTTTAACTTCCTCGTGAGGCTTCGCCAGAACGTTCACGAGGCGTGGAGCGCCATCGACACCGAGCTTCAGCGACGCCACGACCTGATCCCCGCCCTCGTCGAGACCGTCAAGGCCTACGCTGCCCACGAGCGCCAGACCCTTGAAGCCGTCATCGCCGCCCGCAACACGGCAGCGGCGGACCATGGGCCGGTCGAGTCACAGGCGCAGCACCAGGGCGAGCGGGTAGAGGCCCTTCGACGGCTTCTGGCGATCGCCGAGGCGTATCCCGACCTGAAGGCCAGCGGGCGGTTCCTCGACCTTCAGAAGCAGCTCATCGAGACCGAGGACCGCCTCAGCAAGGCCCGGCGGTTCTACAACGCCAACGTCCGCGAGATGAACACGGCGGCGCAGACCTTCCCGCTGTCGCTGCCGGCAGGCTGGTTCCGGTTCGGGGCAATGCCTTACTTCGAGGTGGAGGAGGCGGCGCGCAAAGTGCCCGCAGTGAGACTGGACTGAACGGCTCTTGTTAGTTGGTTGTTCAAACTTCGCCGCCATTAAAAGCGTATAGTTCGAGCAGTACCACATGCTCACGAAACTGCTTAAGGCCAAGATCCACCGGGCGACCGTCACCTTCACCGATGTCGATTACCACGGCAGCATCACCATCGATCCGCTGCTGCTGGAGGCCTCGGGCATGCTCGTCAACGAGGCGGTCCTGATCGCCGACTGCGATAACGGCAACCGCTTTGAGACCTACATCATCCCCGGCGAGCCGGGCAGCGGGGTCATCGGCATCAACGGCGCCGCCGCCCGGCTGACGGCGGTGGGGCATAAGGTCATCATCCTCACGTTCGGCCAATTCGACACGGAGGAGATGCTCGAGCACCGCTCGCGCGTCGTGCTGGTAGACGGGCGGAACCGCGTGACAGACGTTATCGAGCACGCCACCGGCTCCTACACGCCGGCACACGTGCTGCCGTAGCCGGTCACCTCACTAGTCGGTCACCTCACCTGGGGCGCCTTCACCGCCGACGCGTGCGTGACGTAGGCGGGTAGGGCCTCAGCGCTGCCGAAGTAGGCGGTCCACGCCATGTCCATGATCTCCCTGCGCAGCGCGAAACTCTGACCGCGCAGGCGGCAGATGTCGCGCGCCCGGTCGATGAGGTCGCGGGGCTCGCTGGAGCGGAGTTCCCGGCCCTCCTGCTCGTACCGGTTGAGCAGCCCCTGCAGCACCCCCGCGTCCACGGCAAGCCCCTGAGCCGTGGCGTAGCGCTCGAAGATTTGGGCGTAGCGCGCGGGATCGGGCTTGTCGAGGTGCAGGCGATAGCCCATTCGCCGCAGGAACGCTGGGTCGGCGACGTCGGAGACCCGCAGGTTCGTTGCCACGACCAGTTGCAGCTTGAACGGGATCTGAATCTTTTGCCCCGTGTTCAGCGTCAGGTGGTCGATCTGGCTCTCCAGCGGGATGATCCAGCGGTTCAGCAGGTCCGTGGCACTGACCTGCTGGCGCCCGAAGTCGTCGAGCAGGAAGGTTCCGCCGTTGGCCTTGACGTGCGGCGGAGCCTCGTAGAAACGCAGAGAGGGGCTGTAAGCCAGGTCCAGCTCATCGATGGTCATCTCACCGCCGGCGACGACAAAGGGCCTTCGGACGCGTACCCAGCGCTGGTCAATCCGCGGATCGTCCTCGTACCCGGGCACAACCTGGTGCACCTGGCGGTCGAAAATGCGGATGACATGGCTGTCGATAGCGATGCAGTGCGGGATCCAGATGTGCCCGGCCATCGCGTTGTGGAGCATTCGCCCGATCGAGGTCTTGCCGTTCCCGGGGGGGCCGAACAGGAAAAGGCTCCGGTTGCTCGCCGCGGCCAGAGCGGTGACTTCCACGGACTCGGGCGAGAGGACAAGGGGGGCCACCGCGCGCTTGACGTCGTCGAAGGAGACCGGCGGCATCTGCCCGAACTGCCACTCGAGCATGGCAGCGTACTGCTCGAGCGTGACCGGCGCCGGCCCGACATAGCCGCTGATCTCCATCAGGCGGTGGGCATGGGACATGCCGCGCTCGCTGGTGGAGTAGCGGTAGGTCATCATCCCGGAGGTGCCCAGGATCTCGATGTAGTGATCGTCCTTGAGCTGCCAGACGATCTTTTCAAGCAGCGGAACCGGCAGTCGCAGCCGGCTTGCGGCCCAGTCGCTGCTGACGCGCGGAACCGTGCTGGCGAGCTTGCAGGTCAGGTCGGCAAGCACGTATTCCTCGAGCCCCGTCTGCTCCATCGTCTGCGGCGCCGCCGGACAGAGCACGCCGTTGATGTCGATCATCCGCGGCATCTGCTGGCCCGTCTCCGGCCGCTCCTGGGGCACAGAAGTGCGGACAGCGGGGGCCGCCGACTCCGTGGGCTCCTGGGGTGACTGCTGGCCGAGCGAATACGTCCCCCCTTCACCCTGCGACGGCACCTCGGGCGCCAGCGACGCCTGTGGCGATGCCTGCGGCGTCTCCGCGGGGCGGGACTCGCCTTTACGGCCGAAAATGGCGTTGACTGCTCGCTCTCCGAGCATGAGACCTCTGGGCTGGCGCAGTGTAAGCGTCCGCCACCATGTGACAAACCTCACTTGGCTATACCCCAGGACGGGCCGAAGGGCCAGCCTGCGCAACGCTAAGCCAGTTATCGCACCTGCCGCGCTCGTCTACCATGGCCGCGTGAGCCCGGAATTGGCGCATGCCTTTGACAACGGACTGCTGATCCGGCCCTCCGACCGGACGCCCAACCTGGTTCACCTTGTGCGTGCCCTGGCCCACCTCACGGGGGCTGACGGGATGCAGGCTCACCCGGTCGCCCAGCGCCTCGCCGGCGAAATCGGCCCCGCGGAGCATCTGGTCTTTGTGCTCCTCGACGGCCTCGGAATGAACCTGCACCGGCGGCTGCCGCCTGAGTCTTTCCTGGCGCGGCACTTCCGGCAGGAATTAATCTCGACCTGCCCGTCCACCACGGCCTGTGCCCTCACAAGCGTCGCCACGGGCGAGTATGCGAGCCGGCATGGCGTGACCGGCTGGTTCACATATCTGCCGACGCTTGGCATCAGCATCGCCACCCTGCCGTTCGTCGAGCGGATCACCGGCCTGCCCCTGGCGCAGCGGGGCATTCGGCCGGAGGACGTCGTGCCGGTGGGACCCCTCATCCCGCACATGACCCACGAGCCGCTCACCTGCGTCCCCGCGAACCTGGCGAACACGACTTACAACCTGTTCACGCGCGGCGGCACACCGGGGTGCGGGTATCAATCGATACAGGACGCAATGGAACGGGTGATCGAGCGCGTCAGGGTCGCGGAAAAGCCGACGTACACCCACCTCTACCTGCCGGAAGTGGATACGGCCTGCCACCGATGGGGCGTGGAGCATCCGGAGGTCTTTGCCCTGATTGCCGGGATCGACGCTGCCCTCGAGCGGCTCTCGGCCGGGCTGGGCGGCCGTGCGCGGATCGTCGTCAGCGCCGACCATGGCCTGATCGATGTCGCGCCGGAGAATCAGACGCTGCTGATGGCCGGCGACCCCCTGCTGGAGTCGCTGGCGGTGCCCCCCTCCGGCGATGCGCGAATGCCAATCTTTCACGTGCGCGACGGCAAGGGCGCCGCCTTCGGCGAGATGTTCCGCGAGCGTTTTGGCGAGAAGTTCATCCTGGTCGGGATCGACGAAGCCGAGGATTTGGAGATGTTCGGTCCCGCCCCGCTGTCGCAGACGGCCCGGCAGCGTTTCGGCGACTTTGTCGCGTTTCCGTACCGGCCGGCTTCCCTGTCATACCACCCGCTGAACAAGCCTCCGGGTCATCTTTACCGGGCGGTCCACGCGGGTTTGTCGCCCCAGGAGATGCAGATACCGCTGGTGGTGGCCTGAGAACGGCACACTGTTTGCTTTACTAGAAAGGGGGCGGGCTGTTTTTCGACGTATGTCCGCGCCGGCCGGAGGACCACCCATGCTTATGCACGCCCAGGCCCAGCCCGGCGCAAGGACACGGCAGTTTTACGTTGCGGCTCTTAGGGTGCTGGACGACGCCCACCTCGACTACGTCGTCGGCGGCGGGTACGCCATCGCCCATTACACCGGCATTCCGCGGGACACGAAGGACCTGGACATCTTTGTCCGCGAGACGGATCACCGCCAGATACTTCAGACTTTCGAGCGCGCCGGGTACCGGACCGAGTACTTCTTCCCCTTCTGGATCGCCAAGGCCCTCCAGGGTGACGAATTCATCGACATCCTCTACAACTCCGGAAACGGCCAGTGCGTCGTGGATGATGACTGGTTCACCAACGCGAGGGAGGCCGAGATTCTGGGCTACCAGACTCGACTGATTCCGCCGGAGGAGCAGCTTTGGAGCAAGGCCTTCGTCCAGGATCGCGACCGTTTCGACGGCGCCGACATCCACCACCTGATCCTGCACCAGGGAGAGACGTTCGACTGGCAGCGGCTGCTGCGCCGCTTCGCGGGGCACGAGCGGGTGCTGCTGGCGCACCTGCTGGCGTATGACTATGCCTTCCCGACGGAGCCAGAGAAGATTCCCGACTGGGTGATGCACCGGCTGCTGGACGATGCCCGAAGCCGTCCGGCGGCGTCCGAGGCTGTCTGCTATGGCCCCAACATCTCGCAGAAGGGGTACCTTCACCACATCCGCAATGGCACCTTCGCCGACGGCCGACTCCGGCCCCACGGCCCCCTGACGCTCGACCAGCTCCGCCAGCTCCCGGAGCATTGAGGGGCTATCGCAAAGTCGGCGGAAAGTGTGCCGGTTATCTTCGCCCGGCTACAGTGCGGGAGCCGGCGGGCGTCTGTAACTATCCATAAAGCAGTAACTCGTTTATTCGCAAGTTGTTACAGAGCGCATCGGCGATTTGACTCCAGTCCGTCAGATGCTAACATATCCCAAACGCAAAGCATTTATTGGACCGGGTGGGCGGCGTTGTCCGAACCACTTGGGGAATGAGCGCCGTAGCAGATCCCTTGCGGGGCCAATGACCCGGTTCCAGCCGCCCCACTGAGACAGTGTGCGGCGGGGAGCCGCCCGCGATTGCATAAGGAGATCCCAAGCCCAATGGCCAGGAAGCCAAACCGTACCGCAGCCTCCCGCGCCGCTCGCACGCCCGCGACGGCGGAGTCGATGGCGATGAAGCAGAAAGAGATCGCCGTCAGCGAGTTCTTTGCGAAGAACCGCCACCTTCTGGGCTTCGACAACCCGCGCAAGGCCCTCCTGACGACGGTGAAAGAGGCGGTGGACAACTCGCTGGACGCCTGCGAGGAGGCAGGGATTCTGCCGAGCCTGCACGTGACGATCGAGGCGCTGAATGGGGGGCAGAAAACGACGGAGCGAGTGAAGGAGGGAGCGACGAAGGGGAAGAAGCCGCGCAAGTCGGACGATCTCGTGCTGATCGATGATGACATTGGCGAGGCCGCCTCAGCGGGCGGGTCTGGCGCACCGAAGATCAACGTGAGCAACGCGACGCGTTTCCGCGTCACCGTGCGCGACAACGGTCCCGGTATCGTCCGCGCTCAGATCCCAAACGTCTTTGGCCGCCTGCTTTACGGCAGCAAGTTTCACCGCCTTCGCATGAGCCGCGGCCAGCAGGGCATCGGCATCTCGGCAGCGGGCATGTATGGGCTGCTGACAACCGGTCAGCCGGTGCAGATCGTCAGCAAGACGGGCGCGCGGGCCAAGGCCCATCGATTCGAGCTGGCCATCGACACGCTCAAGAACCGCCCGGAAATCACCCGCGACGAGATCCTGGACGAGTGGGACGCCCCCGCCGCCGACCAGCCGGAGGGACACGAGAAGGTGAAGCAGGGAACCAGCGTCACCATCACGCTGGAAGGCAAGTTTCAGCGCGGCCGGGCGAGCGTGGATGAGTACCTCGAGCAGACCGCGATCGCCAACCCCCACGCCGAGATCGTGTACGCGGCGCCGGATGGTGAGCTTCGCGTCTTCCCGCGCGAGGTGAAGGAGGTCCCCGACACGCCGGACGAGATCAAGCCGCACCCTTATGGCGTCGAGCTGGGCGTGCTGATGCGGATGCTCAAGGAGACGGAGAACAAGCACCTGGGCGGGTTTCTCCAGAACGCGTTCAGCCGCGTCTCCTCCAACGTGGCCCGAGAGATCTGCGACAAGGCCCAGAAGATCGCCAAATCGACGATCACGACGCAGACATACTGCGGCAGCATCGACCACCCGATGGTCGAGGCGATCCACAAGGCGATCCAGGAGACGCGCATCCAGAATCCGCCGACCGATTGCCTCGTGCCCATCGGCCCGCAGCAGATCCTCAAGGGGCTGCTCAAGGAGATTAAGGCGGAGTTCTACACTGCCGAGACGCGCGAGCCTTCGGTTTATCGCGGCAATCCGTTCCAGATCGAGGTGGGCATGGCCTTCGGCGGGGACTTGCCCAGCGACGAGGGGGCGCGGGTGATCCGGTTCGCCAACCGCGTGCCGCTGCTCTACCAGCCGTCGGCGTGCAGCATCACCAAGGCGGTCGTGCAGACCAACTGGCGCAACTACGGGATGAGCCAGCCGCGCAACAGCGTGCCGGAGGGACCGCTGGTGGTCTTCGTGCACATGGCCAGCGTGTGGGTGCCGTTCACCAGCGAAAGCAAAGAGGCGATCGCCGATTACGACGAGATCCGCAAGGAAATCCGCTTGGCGCTCTCCGAGTGCGGCCGGAAGCTGAACACCTACATCCGCCGCAAGCAGAAGGTGGCCCGCGAGCACCAGCGTCGGGACATCTTCACGAAGTACATCGGCGAAGTGGTGGCGGCGTGCGGGAAGATGACGAAGGTGGACGCAAAGAAGCTGTACGCCCAGCTGGAGGCGGTCGCGAAGACGCGCACGGTGACGGCGGACATGCAGTTCGACGACGAGGGGAACTTCATCAAGCCGCAGCGGGCCGGCAAGCTGGACGGGGACCAGAACGTGGTGGTGGTGGAGCGGGAGACGGGCACCGTGTACGAGGGTGACGAAGCGGGAAAATCCTCGGCGGTGGCGAAGAACGCAAAGCCCGCCCGCGCCGCCGCCGCTGACGGGCAGCTCTTCGAGGACCACGAGGCGGCGTGATCGCGTGGCACAGGCGCCCCGCCTGTGCTCGTATCTCAAGAATGCAGAACACAGGCGGGGCGCCTGTGCCACCCACGGAACAATGGCAACCACGAAAACCAGGACAAAGGCCGCCTCCGGGCGGAAGAAGAAGAACGACACAGGCGTCAAGCTCGAGGGCATGGCGAAGCTGGTGGTGGATGCGGCACGCTCCGGCGAGGACCCGGGCTTCGACATCCCGACGCGCTCGCTTTCCAACGCGGCGTTCGACGAGAAGAAGAAGATCATCATGATGGGCGACGCCTCGCAGCGGCGCAGCTTCTTCAACCTCGGCCAGGCCAAGCGCTTCATGCAGACGATGCTGGTGGCCTCGGGCTGCAAGGAGCTGACGGATCAGGGCAAGACCACCTCGATCCGCGACATGTTTTATCACTGCAAGCACACGATCCCTGGGACGAAGGAAAATACCTTCGACACGCAGGACGAGAGCGATCCGATCATCGAGGATCTGGAGGTCGCGATCACCTCGCTGCGCGAAGAGCTGGGGCTGTACGCTGAAAACAAGGGGGCGATGGTCGGGCCAATGACCATCGTGGACAACGGCGACACGATCGAGCTCGCCCGAATGGGCAGCGGCGGGTGGGCGGTTCCCAGCATCGTCGAGGAGCACATCGTCCAGTTTCAGAAGTGCTCGGCCAAGTATGTCCTGCTGATCGAGAAAGGGGCGGTGTGGAACCGCTTCAACCAGGACCGGTTCTGGGAGAAGGACAGGTGCATGATCATCCACGGCGGTGGCCAGCCGCCGCGCGGGGTGCGGCGGCTCGTCTACCGCATGCACCACGAGCTGAAGCTGCCCGTTTTCGTGCTGACCGACAATGATCCGTGGGGTTACTACATCTACAGCGTTGTCAAGCAGGGGTCGATCAATCTCGCTTTCGAAAGCCAGCGCATGGCCATTCCGGCGGCGCGGTTCCTGGGCATGAGCGCGTTTGACCGCGAGGAGTTCGGCTTCACAAACGTGATTGGCCTGAACGACAAGGATCGCAGCCGCATCAAGGAGATCGCCGCCTACCCGTGGTTTGCCGGAAAGCGCCACTGGCAGCGAGAGATCAACCAGATGCTCAAGAGCGGCGTCAAGATGGAGCTTGAGACGGCCAGCACCAAGGATTTTTCGTTCATCACCGAGCAGTACCTGCCCGCGAAGATGAAGAAGAAGCAGTGGCTGGATTGAAACACCTGCCCGGCGCTACCCCAAACGCAGACGGCCGGGCGGAAAGCTCCGCACCGGCCGCTGCGTCAGGGCTTTGGAGCCCCGCTTACGGGAGGAGAACGGTGTCGATCACGTGAATGACGCCGTTTGAGGCCATCACGTCAGCCTTGACGACGTTGGCGTTGTTGACCATCACCTTGCCGTCCTTGACGGTGAGCTTCAGCTCCTTGCCGTTGACGGTCTTGGCGCTGGTCATGCCCGCCACATCGCTGGAGGTGGCCTGGCCGGCCACGACGTGGTAGGTGAGGATGGCCACGAGCTTCTCCTTGTTCTCGGGCTTCAGGAGGTCATCAAGCGTGCCCGCGGGCAGCTTGGCGAAGGCCTCGTCGGTCGGGGCGAAGACGGTGAAGGGGCCCTCGCCCTTGAGGGTTTCAACGAGCCCGCCGGCCTTGAGGGCGGCGGCCAGCGTCTTGAACTGGCCAGCGCCGACAGCGGTGTCGACGATGTCCTTGCGCTGCTGGCTGGACTGATGATGGTCGGCGCTGAAGCCAAAGACGGCGACAGTCGCGACGAAAACGGCCACGGCGGTGGCATAACGGGTCATGCGGTACATGGAATGTCCTTCCGGTCGAAGAGGTCTGGTGGATCCCGGCTGGCCCTGGCGGGCCGGTTCAATCCGGGTCTCCTATAAATCTTCCAAATCTGTTACTCACACACTACGGCACATGGGGTTTCACCGTCAACGTCCTTTTCATCAGAAAAAAATAGACCGCCATTATCTCGCCTGGAATGGCGTTTCGCGACCGGGGGGTCTAAACTGTCAAAACTGGCATGGCCTTAGACCTACTCACCCCCAAAGACCTCGCCGACGCCATCGGGGCCAGCGAATCCTCCGTCCGCCGATGGCTGGACGCGGGGACCGTCCGCATGACCCGGACCGCCGGCGGGCATCGGCGGATCTCTCTGGCTGAAGCGCTCCGCTTTGTCCGGGCGTCCGGTCATAATGTCATCCGGCCCGAGATCCTGGGCCTCAGGGGCATACGCCGGCGTTTCGCCACCCCGCGCGAGCAGGAAGGCGCCAGCGAGCTGTTCGACGCTCTCCGCGAGGGCCGCGCCGCCACCGCCCGGGGACTGATCACGGGCTGGTACCTCGCCGGCCGCTCCCTGGCGGACATCTTCGACGGCCCGATACGAGGCGCCATGGAGCTGGCGGGCGACCTCTGGAACCATGAGCCGGTCGGCATCCTCCAGGAACATGCCGCGAGCGTGATCTGTGTCGAAGCGGTCGCCCAGCTTCGCGAATTGCTTCCCCACCCCCCTGCCGCCGGCCCCGTTGCGATCGGCGGGGCGCCCGAGCGTGATTTCTACCAGCTTCCGACCCTCCTGGCGGCGACGACGCTCCGTAGCGCGGGGTACCGGGACCGCAACTACGGTCCGAATACGCCGCTGTCGCTGCTGGGCTCAGCCGCGCGGGAGCAAGGGGCCCGCATTGTCTGGGTCTCCATCAGCGCTGAGGTCGCGAAAACGCTCAAGCGCCAGCTCAAGTCTCTCGCCGCCGACCTGGCGGAGACGGGGGCCTCGCTGGTGGTCGGCGGGCGGCTGGCGGCGGAGCACGTGCCAGCGGCGGCGAATGTGCGGCTGATGTCGTCGATGGGC
>JBGTBZ010000183.1:0-8564 GCA_041749155.1 Phycisphaerae bacterium | reverse complement strand
CATGCGGCTCGAGGCCGGCGTGGCGGGCACGGCGGCTCCGGCGGGCCCTCAGCAGGGCGGGTTTTTCGGGATGCTGGCGCGGATGCTGCGTTCGCGCGGCGAGACCGAGCCTGCATGAAGAAATCAGGCGGTCCTATAAGGCGGGGGATCGCCGCCGCCAGTATGCCCAGAGGTGGTGCGCTTTTTTTCGGCTGAGGTGGGCTGGAAACTTGACCAAAGCGTGCGCATTCTCGCGCCGATAAGGGCTACGTCGGCTTCATACGCTCAAGTTTCGTAGGGTGAAGCTGCGCACCTGTGCCGCCCGAGTGCGGCGGAGGGCTTGCGACCTCTGAACGGATTCAAGAGGCAAGGAGACGATTTTCCGGATTTCAGGCCCGTTGGGGATGAACCCGGAAGATCAGGCCGGTACACTTGGCCTTGTGCCGAGGCAGCTCGCGGAGGGATCCGCGGGTCCGGCCGGCGCGATAGCCGCTTTCGCGGCCGCGCCCAGATCCCAAAGGAATGGGAGGTTCCATGCCGCCTGTCACGACTGCCGCCGAACTGGACCACAACCTGATTGATGTCCCCGACGACCCGGCCGGGGAAGCCCCGGCGTTGCCGCCGGTCCCCGCGGGCCGCATCGGCGCCGCCGGAGGGGTGATCGTCCGTACCGATCGGGAAGACCTGACCGAGGTCTGGATCGGCTACAAGAGGACCAAGCGCGACGATCTGCGCAACATCCTGATGGAGGCGTACCTTCACCTGGTGCGCTACAACGCCGAGCGGGTCTATGCCAAGCTCCCCAACGAGGTTGAGCTGGATGACCTCATGAGCGCCGGGATCTTCGGCCTCATGGACTCGATCGACCACTTTGACTTCGAGAAAGGCGTGAAGTTCGAGACGTACTGCGCCAGGCGAATCCAGGGGGCGATACTCGATGAACTGCGGTCGATGGACTGGGTGCCTCGGCTGGTGCGCAGCCGGTCGCACAAGCTGGACACGGCGGTGCGCGCCCTCGAGGTGGAGCTCGGCCGGCAGCCGACATCCGAGGAGCTGGCAAGGAAGATGCAGGTCGGGATGGCGGAGTTCGAGAAGATCGCCAAGGATGCGCGGGCCACGAGCATCGTCTCGCTCTCCCGCAAGTGGTATGAGACGGACAACAACAAGGATGTGCGGGAGATCGATGTCCTGGAGGACCGCAAGACCACCAATCCTCTGCGCGACATCCAGCGCAAGGATCTCAAGGAGCTGATGAGCAAAGGGCTCTCCCGCGCCGAGCGGCTCATTGTCACGCTCTATTACTTCGAGGAGATGACGATGAAGGAGATCGGGGCAACGCTCGATCTGTCAGAAAGCCGCGTCAGCCAGATGCATTCAAGCATTCTCGCCCGTCTCCGGGCCCAGATGAACGACCGGCGACGCGAGATGGCGGAGGCGGCCGCGGACAAGTAGCGCTCCGTTATCGCAAACAACCAAGGAGGGCGTCCCGCGCGGGACGCCCTCCTTCGCCTGGTGAATGGGGAATGCTCAGAGATTCTGGATCTTGATGTCGCCGGAGTCCAGCAACTCGTCGGTGGCTCGAGCGCCATCCCAGCTGCTCGAGAAGGCCAGGGCGCCCGAGCCGCTCCACATGGAGAAGGCGATCCTGTCTCCGGCGCCCTTCTTGCCGGCGTCAGTCAGGGCCATCTCAAGGCTCAGGCCGCTTTGCACCAGGACATAGTCCTTCTTCTTTCGATTGGTGATGTCAAAGACGTCGACTGTGGCGATCAGCGCGGCGTGAGCTGCGCCGGAGTCGGTCCACGTGGCCAGCGAAGTCACGCCGGTGCTGGAGATGAGGTAGGTACGCAGGTCGGTGCCGACGGTACCGTCCGGCAGCCGATAGCTGCTGAACGTGATCTCCAGCCCGCCCTTGATGTCGGGCCCGGCCGCCTTGGTGTTCACGTTGAACAGCATGCTGGTGCCGGGCGCCGCCGCCATGAAGCCGGCGGAACTGGAGCTTGTGATCGACCCGCCGGCGATCACCTTGCCATCGCCTGGGGTGGCAACGCTGACAATGGCCTGGGCCTGCGCAGTGGCGTAGGGCCCGCCGGCGTCGATCTCGACGCCAACATGAAGGAACTCAGAGCTGGCGGTCAATGTGTGGATGAAGCCGGTGGCGGCGAAGCCGGCCCCGGAGGCGTCGCTCACCACCGGAACGCCGCTGGCGTAGACCTCCAGAGTTTGCGTGTTGAAGAAGGTCACCGTCGCGCGGCTGATGTCGCCGCCGTTGGGATCCACGACGCTGGCGCGGAGCGTGATGTCGGCGGTGGTGTCGGTGGAACTGGAGGTGGTGAAGTGGAGCTGTCCGGTGTAGGCGAGATTGGCTTCGAGTGCGGCGATCACGTCGAAGCTGCCGCCGACCGGCGCCGAGGCGGCGCCGCTGTTGTCGACGACCACCAGGCTGAACGTGTAGGTGCCGACGGAAGTTGCCTCGATGTCCAGCAACGGCGAGGAACTTGCCGGTAGGGCGTCGCCGTTGACCGTCCAGTAGTAGTTATGGGTGTCGACGATGCCCGGGTCATTGGCGCTGGCCTCGAGCGCGACCGTCTGCCCGGCGTGAACTGGGGCAGCCGGAACACCGCTGATCGTGGGGTTGGGGGCCAGGTTGGCGACCGGGATGTTCTGCCGGTTTCGTACAACGGGGGTTGCGCTGTCTCCGTCACGGACACGTACCTGCCAGACATAGAGTCCATCGTTTCGGGGGGTTAGCTGCACCGACGAAGGCCCGAAAAACTGCGCCTCCGGCAGGAAAAAGCCGCCGGCCGGGTTGTGCTGGGCTAGGATCCACTCATAGGTCAGAACATCATTGCTCGCGGCGCTGGCAACCACGGTGGCGGTGAAAGGCTGGCCCTCAGCCGCACCAGTAGGCGCTGCTGAGAAAGAGTGAATCGTAATCGGCACGTCGGCGACGGAGACCGAGAAAACCTCCTCACCGAGGCTGTTGAGCGTGGCGGGCGCCGTGGCTTCTTCGTGATCGGTAATGGTCACCCGAACCTCGAGGCTCCCTGGGTTCGGAAGCTGATAATTCAGCGCCACACCGTCAGAGTTCGCCGTCACATCGTTCGTGAAGACGATGTTCCCGTTCAGCCGGACCTCGGTGTGGTAATCGAAAAGCGAGCTCGCGGTCGCGTTAAAGTCGGAGAGGACGAACGAGCTGATGACGACATTCAGCCCCTCCGTGAAGGTTGTCACCGCCTCCACGTCGAAACGTCCGACCGGCGGGGCGTTCTCCACCGTGAAGGTCGTCGTAGCCGTCGATTCGAGGTCTGTCGCGTCCCGCACCGTCACGGATACGTCATGGACCGCGGTCCCGTCGCCCAGGCCCATCAGCTCAAGCTGGCCCCAGGTCAGGAGCAGGGTCGGGCTGGCCGAGGGCGTCTGGACCTGGCCGGCGACGGTCCAGGTGTAGGAGACGATGTTGTTTTCGGCATCACTGCTCCCGCTGGCGTCAAACGTGATTTCCTGGCCTTCCAGGATCTGGTAGGACCCGCCGGCATCGGCGACGGGGGCGGAAGACAGGAGTCGCCGGGGCTCGAGGGCCTCAAGTGTCTGACCAGTGGCAAACCCCGTACGAAGACGGCCGTGGGGCCGACGAGGAGTCAGCGCGGAATGGAATGGCATGAATGTTTCCTTCGCGAAGTGGGCCAAGCAGGGCGTCCGCGCGCAGGGCCGAGCGGCTGTGACGCGGGTGTAGAGGAACACAGCGGACGCGACGCGGTCCGCGCCTGACTGAGCCTTAATCGACCAGCAGATTCTCCGTTCAGCATTTCCGGAGCCTGGCCGCCCGCACGGAAGCCAGGACCGATATTCTCCGCTCACATCAGACTGGTAACCAATGTTGCACAATCGCGAAGAAATGCAAGGCTAGACGCCGCTAATGCCGCGGTTTTGTCGGTTGGCAGGCGATGGGGCCGCCGCACCAGGAAAGCGCCTATTGCGAACCCTCCTGCCGGAGGTCATGCTTTCCGGCAGGGCTGTGCCCCCTGTCACGAGGCCGTCCCTGGAGCTAGCAGAATGTTCAACGTCCGGCTGGCAACCCTCACCATCCTCGCCCTGACACTTCCTCCAGCCACCCCTGTTGGTGTCACCCAACCAGGCGATCCGGAGTGGAAGATCGGCTCCGGCCTTCTCAGCCGCTTCGCCGGCGACCTGGACCCCGCCAGCCCCCTGCCCGAGTACCCGCGGCCGCAGATGGTGCGGGACCGCTGGGAGAACCTCAATGGGCTGTGGGATTACGCCCTCACCGACGGCGCGGTGCCGGATCCGCCCGAGCGTTATGAGGGTCGGATTCTCGTGCCGTTCGCCATTGAATCGGCCCTTTCCGGCGTACAGAAGCCGTTGGGACCCGACCAGCGGCTCTGGTACCGCCGAAGCTTCCGGCCGCCAGTAGATCTGGCGGGGGGATCGTTGCTGCTGCACTTCGGGGCGGTGGACTGGCATTGCGAGGTCTTCGTGAACGGCCAGAGCGTCGGCGAGCACACGGGCGGCTATGACCCGTTCAGCCTGGAGATCACCGAGGCCTTGAAAGCGGGGGACAACGAACTGGTCGTGGCGGTTCGCGATCCCACGACTGATGGCGTGCAGCCGGTTGGCAAGCAGCGCCTGAAGCCCGAGGGCATCTGGTACACGCCCGTGAGCGGCATCTGGCAGACCGTCTGGCTCGAGCCCGTCCCCGCCCGCTTTATCAGTGACCTCGAAATTACTCCCAATCTCGACCGCCGCTCGGTCACCGTCGAGACTGAGATCGGGGGCACCGGGCAGGGGGATTTGAAGGTCGAGATCGTGGTTCTCGACGGGGAGACGGAGGTCGCGCTCGGTGAGGGGGCCCCGGGCGCGGCGATCGAGGTGACGCTGCCCGAGGTGAAGACATGGTCACCGGCCTCGCCGTTTCTCTACGGCCTGAAGGTCACGCTGGCGGGGCCGCATCAGGACTCGGTGACGAGCTACTTCGGCATGCGCAAAATCGCCCTGGGAACCGATGAGGCGGGCGTCACTCGTCTCTTCCTGAATGACCAGCCGCTCTTTCAATTCGGCCTGCTGGACCAGGGCTGGTGGCCGGATGGGCTCTACACGGCGCCGACGGATGAGGCCCTGCGATATGACATCGAGGTTACGAAGCAGATGGGGTTCAACCTCGCCCGCAAGCACGTGAAGGTCGAGCCGGCCCGATGGTACTACTGGGCCGACAAGCTCGGCCTGCTCGTCTGGCAGGATTTCCCCGCCAGCTTCGCGGTCAATGCGGCGCCTAACTCCCAGCGGGACCCGGAGTTGGCGGAGGCCAGCCGGGATATCTGGCGGCACGAATACCGGGCGATGCTCGATTACCTGGGCAATCACCCGAGCATCGTGGCGTGGATCCCTTTCAACGAAGGCTGGGGCCAGCACGACACGAATCACGTGATCGAGTGGACCCGCAAGTACGATTCGACCCGGCTGATCGGCGGCCCAAGCGGATGGGCTGACCGCGGCATGGGCGACCTGCACGACATGCACAGCTATCCGGGGCCCTCGATGTTCGACGTGGATCCGAACCGCCAGCCCCCGCGGGCGAGCGTACTGGGGGAGTTCGGAGGCCTGGGCCTGCCGCTGGAGGGGCACCTCTGGCAGCCGGATGGCAACTGGGGCTACCGCACGTTCAAAACCCGGGAGGAGCTGGAAGGCCGTTACGAGCAGCTCATCGGCGATTTGCGCCCCCTGATCCGCCAGGGCCTGGCCGCCGCCGTCTATACGCAGACGACGGATGTGGAAGGGGAAGTGAACGGGCTGCTCACGTATGACCGGAAGGTCATCAAGATCGATCCGGAGCGGCTGCGGGGCCTGCATGCCCCGCTTTACGAGCCCGTTGAGCCGGCGGAGCGCTTTGTGCTGCTCGCCACCAGCGAGGAGCAGCCGCAGGCCTGGCTTTACGTGACCGAGGCTCCTGAGGAAGGGTGGACAGCGCGGGATTTCGCCGACGGCGCCTGGAAGAACGGCTTCGGCGGGTTCGGCACGGAGCAGACGCCAGGGGCCCGCGTGCGGACGCAGTGGGACGGCAGCGACATCTGGCTCCGCCGCAGCTTCGAGCTGCCTGAAGCGCCGGAGCACGAGCTATACCTGCGTGTGCACCACGACGAGGACGCGGACATCTACCTCAACGGCGAGCTGGTGCGCCAGATGCGCGGCTACAGCACCAGCTATCGCGATGTTCCAGTGCCGGATGCGGCCCGGGCCCTGCTGAGGAAGGGCGAGAACGTGCTGGCGGTCCATTGCCGGCAGACCGGCGGAGGGCAGTACATCGACGTCGGGCTGTTCGAGCTGCGTCCCCGTGAGCCTGCGGAGGCGGGGAACTAGCAGATTTCGGGAACGGACCTCCTTCACGCACGAGCTCTTAGCACGATTCGAATGATCGACAGCGTCGGAGAAGCAGCGTCGACCCCGCCCCAAGGACCTGAAAGCGGGCTCGCTGAGGCGAGCCGCTTCGGGGAGCGACGCCGCCAGAGCCGCAAGAACATCGCCGACCAGCTCCGGGCCGCGCGGGCCGCCAATCGGCAGCCCTACATGCAGCCTTTCATGTTCTGCGCGGGGATCGAGTGCAGCTACCCGGTGGTGAACGACGGCCACCGCGTGGACCAGCTGCACGAGACTGGCCACTACGATCTCTGGCGGACCGATTTGCGCCTGGCGCAGGACCTGGGGCTTAGCTATCTACGGTACGGCATTCCGACGTACCGTATCTGGCTGGGGCCCGGACGCTACGACTGGAGCTGGCTGGATCCGGTCATGGCCCACATGCAGCAGATCGGGATGACCCCGATCATCGACCTGGTGCATTTTGGTCTTCCCGACTGGCTGGCGGACGACAAGGAACGCCCCTATTTCCAGAATCCCACCTGGCCGCAGCACTTCGCCGACTACGCCGCCGCCTTCGCGGAGCGGTATCCGCATGTGCGGTACTACACGCCCGTGAACGAAATTTACGTAACCGCGCTGTTCAGCGGGCTTTACGGCTGGTGGAACGAGCGTCGCACCAGCGACGGCGCCTTCGTGACCAACCTCAAGAACTGCGTCGCCGCGGCCCTTCTTTCGATGCGGAGGATCCTGGAGCGCCGCCCGGACGCCATCTTCATCTTCAGCGAGAGCACGGAATACGTGCATCCCGGCAGCCCCGCGGTCGTGGAGCGAGCACGCCTGATGAACGAGCGGCGGTTCCTTTCGCTGGACCTCCTGCTGGCCCACGACGTCTCGGCCAGCATGTACCGCTACGTGACGGCGGGGGGGATGAGCGAGCAGGAGTATCTCTGGTTCATGGCCCAGTCGGACCTGAAGAGTCACTGCATCATGGGCACGGACTACTACATCACCAACGAGCATGTGCTCCATGCCGACGGCCACGCTACGCGGGTGGGGGATGTCTACGGCTACTACGTCATCACCCGGCAGTACTACGAGCGCTATCACCTTCCGGTCATGCACACGGAAACCAACCGCACCAGCCGCCAGGCGGTGGGGTGGCTCTGGAAGGAATGGATGAACCTGCTGCGCCTGCGCGACGATGGTGTTCCGGTCATCGGCTTCACCTGGTTCGGGCTCGTGGACATGAAGGACTGGGACAGCGCCCTGACCAACCCGCGGGGGCATGTCAACCCGGTGGGCCTCTTCGACCTCAACCGGCGCCCGCGGGCCGTCGCCCGGGCGTATCGCGAGCTGATCGAGCAGTACAGCCACCTGAACATAAGCCAGAACAAGTTTCCGGCCCTGACCGCCTGATCCCAGAAACGGCAGGCGAGGGGCCTCCAAGGCTGCATTACCGGTACCGGAGGGCCGCGACACGCCACTTGCTCTTGGCCGGCAGGTGGGCACAATGTCTACCCGCGGTCGTCCGCCTGCATTGGCGGGCATGTTCTGCGGCATCTCCGCACCGACACGCTCCTGCGAGGTTCGGCATGGTCATTGTCCTCACCATCATCCTTGTCATTTTCGCCCTGGGCCTTGTGCTGCTGTTGATCGGCGTCAAGGGAGGCCCCTCCGCCGCCCCGGTGTCGGTACCGGAGACCGAAGGCGACACCAGTCTCAGCTACTCCACGCTGCCGCGAAGGCGCGTGCGGCCTGTTCCGATCGTCCTGGGCGTCGTGCTGACGCTTGTGGGCATCGCCGGGGCCGGGTGGGCCTATACCAAGGGGATCGACGGGTTGGATGAGCTCGTCCTGCACTACAAGCCCGCCTCCTGGCTCGCCAATGACCTGGACCACGACGAGTTCGACCGCCGCTACATCGCACGGGCAGAGCTTCAGCGCCGGGTGGCGGAAAGGCCGTTGCCTGCCGCCATCGAGCAGCGGCTGATGAACCGGCAGATCGCCCGCATCATCAACAGCGCCGACGCCCCGGACGCCCCGGCGCCGGGCGCGCCCATCATCGAGATCGACTTCGCGGAGGGACGCAAGGCCGGCCGCGTGGATGATGCGACGTGGGGCCGCTATGTCGCGGTCACCGCGCCGCTGCGCCTGGAAATCCCGCGGCGCGTGGCGCCGGGCGAGCCGATCAACTTCCGGATGGTCATCTCGCTGGCC
>JBGTBZ010000182.1:0-15436 GCA_041749155.1 Phycisphaerae bacterium | reverse complement strand
CTGCCCTCCGCCGCCTTCTGCCCGGAGTGCGGGCACGATCCTTCCGCCACAGCGCTGCCGCAGACCCTGGGGGATGGCGATGTCTGGTGGGCCCGCTGCTTCGTCGGCGGGATCCTGCTCCTGCTGGGCACGTCCTTCGTGATGCTCGGCGTCACGGTCTACATGCACTTCCGCAGCGAATGGGCAGGCTCCCTGCCCGTGCTGAACTTCCCAGGGCCCAAGCTCTGGGCCGCCGCCCTGCTTCAGCGCAGCATCGGCACTGCCCCGGGGGAATGGGGCGTCACCGGCACGCGCTATGGCCTGCTGGGCCTGCTTGCCATCTGGCTCATCACCAGCCAGAGGCCCTGCGACCGCCTCGGCGAATCGGCGCTGTCCCTGCGCATCCTGACGCGCTGGGTCTCCCTCATCGGCTTCGGCGCCATGCTGGGGCTGCTCCTGGGCGAGGACGGCGTCCGCCACTGGGATCGCGGCGAGCGCGACATCTACTTCATGCTCCTGATCGCCGTCGTCGAGCTTCCGGCGACCACGCTGCTCTACCTCTACCTCCGCCAGCTCTGCCTCTCGCTTGGCGACCCGCGACTGCGGCGCTCCATGGGCATCCTGGCCGTCGCCGTCCCCGCATGCATCGGCGCTGCCGTGCTGTTCCTGGTCCTGGGGACCCTCTGGCAGGACGCCAAGCATCAGATCCCGCAGCAGATGATGGTCGCCGGCTACGGCGCTGCCTGCGTCGCCACCGCCGCGCTGGCCACCGCGGCGGTGGGGCGGATGGCGCTGGTCCTCTTCCCTGCGACGCTCGGCGGGGCGGCGACGCTGGGCCTGGTGGGGGTGCGGCAGTTCGTGCTGGATGTCTATCGCCAGGCGAAGATGCGCGCCCTGACGCAATCCAAGAGCTGGTTCGGCTGGATCATCGCCGGCGGGCTGATCGGCTGGCTTGTGCTTTCGGTATCGATGCTCGAGACGGTGCTGCGCCTGGACTTCCGGACGGGCCTGGGCGGCAACTGGCCGATGATCAACGTCATCGGCCCCAAGATCTGGGGCGTGCCGCTGGTGGTGCGCCTCGACACGTTTTACGGCCGTGTCAGCGAGACGCTCGGGGGCGTGCTGCTGATCGTCGTGTGCATCTGGCTGGTGACCATCCGGCCGCCGCAGGGCGCAGAGTCGTGGCGCTCTCCGCGGCGCCTGGCGCGATGGGGCGTGACGGTGCTGGTGGGGCTAGCGGTGGGGATCGTCATCGGCTTCGGCCGTGAGGGCGCGGTGGTCCGGGCGACGTCGATCTACAGCTCCTTCACGCTTCCGCTGACGATGTTCGTCGAGGCGCCCGGCACATTGCTGGTCTACCTGTATCTGGCGTTCCTGGCGCGCGGGCATGGCGATGAGCGCCTGGCGCGGCATCTCTCCTGGGCGGGCCTGCTGGCGGTGATGCTGATCATCTGCGGCAACGGCATGTTCCTGCTGTCGCGCCTGGGCGTGGAAGATGGCGCGCTGGCGTACACGCTGGTCGGCAGCTACGGCCTGGCGTGCGTGGCGGTGGGTTTGTGGGCGACGTGGAGCATCCTGCGCCTGATCCGCCTGCTGATCCTGCCCGAGCGGCGGGGGGATGCGCAGCTTTCGCTGTTTGAGAGCTGAAGCGGGATGACGGACCAACATTCACTGGCCGGGGATTCCACGGAATCGGACGTCGTCGCATCGGTCATCCGCGACCCCCAGCCACCCGTCCTCGATGACCGGCCGCTACGCCTCGACTCCCAGCGACTGCGCCTCGACCCCCGGCCGCTCGCCACCGCCATCAGTTCCTTCACATGATCGATGCTCGTCTGGAACGCCGCCCGCTCGGCGAAGGCGGTGTGAAGGGGCGCGTGGGCGGCACTCACGCCGGCTCTGTTCCGACGATGATGACCCGCGACCGCTCCGGCAGCCGGACGGTCGGGTCCACCGGCCTTACCACCCCGTTCTCCACGACCCCCGCCACGGCAACCGGTCGCCGGGTGCGGAGGAGGTGCGACTCCATGGAGACCGGAGCAGCGTCCTTCGGCATTTCGGGCGGGGGCAGCGCGTCCTCGGCGGCGATCGCCTCGTCCCGCTCGCGCCGTTGTGGCGTTCGATCATCAGTTTGCGGCGTCGTCATCGGGAGTAATGTTAGTAAGCCGTGATAACGAAGATGGGCTGGTCGGGCAAATCGCCAAAGATGTCCGGGATCTGATCGTCTTCGGGATCGTAGCGCCAAATGACCCAAATGCGCCGCCCGGACGGCGTCTGGGCGTACATCTGAAACGAACCGTCGCTTCGCTCGCGAAGATGCAGCACCTGGTCGAATGCGGCTTCGACCTCCTCGGAGCGAAGCCCATGGGCCTCGATCTTGCGAAGGTTCCACTCGATCCATTTGAAAGTTCGCATCGCTGGAAAGCAGCCGCCCTCACCTAGTCAGCTTGTCAGGCTGCTCATCCCTTCATCGCCACCGCCACCAGTTCCTTCACATGATCGATGCTCGTCTGGAACGCCGCCCGCTCGGCGTCGTCCAGCTCGATCTCGAGCACCTTCTCCACGCCGCTGGTGCCGATGACGCAGGGCACGCCCACGAAATAGCCGTCGATGCCGTATTCCCCGTCGCAGTAGGCGGCGCAGGGGAGGATGCGCTTCTTGTCGCGGATGACCGCCTCCGCCATCTGCACGCTGGCGGCGCTGGGGGCGTAGTAGGCGCTGCCGGTCTTTAAGAGGCCGACGATCTCGGCGCCCCCCTTGCGCGTGCGGTCGATGATCTGCTCGAGCCGCTCGGGCGCGACGAGCTGCGTCACCGGGATCCCGCCGGCGAAGGTGTAGCGCGAGAGCGGCACCATGTCATCGCCATGCCCGCCGAGCAGCAGGGCCTGCACATCCTCCACGCTGCAGCCGATCTCCTCTGCAAGGAACGCGCGGTAGCGGGCGGTGTCGAGCACGCCCGCCTGGCCGATCACTTTGGCGGGCTCGAAGCCGCTGGCCTTCCAGGCGACGTAGACCATCGCATCCAGCGGGTTGCTGACGACGATCATGACGGCGTTGGGCGAATGCCGCGCCACCTGCTTGGCGACGGCGCGGACGATCTCGGTGTTCTTGGCGATGAGGTCGTCGCGGCTCATCCCCGGCTTGCGCGGCAGGCCTGCGGTGACGATGACGACGTCGCTGCCCTCGGTCGGCTCGTAGGTGGTTGCGCCGGTGATGCGCGCGTCCACGCCCTCGATGGGCGTGGCCTGGTAGAGGTCCAGCGCCTTGCCCTGGGGCATCCCCTCGACCTCGGGGATGTCCACGAGGACGATGTCCCCAAGCTCCTTCTGCGCCGCCCAGACGGCGCAGCTTGCCCCCACGTTTCCGGCCCCGATGATGCTGATCTTCGCGCGTCGCATGTATGCTGTTTCCTTGCTCTTTCCTGAAGTTGTGCGGGTTTGTGGACCGACGTCGGCCGCTCGTGCCCGACCGGCGATTATGGGCGCTGCGACGCCGTTGGCAACGTGGCACCCTAAACTCCGGTTGGCATGCGATTTCCCAACCTCCTGCCGGCAATGCTCTTGGCGATCCTGAGCCCCCTTACCGCCGCGTCCGCACAGGATCGCGATGAACCTGCCCGCGGCCACGAGCGGCCCGTCGAGGCCCTCGCCGGCGCCGCCGTGGGGCAAGTTCCGCCCATCGCCTTCCAGACCGAGCGGCTAAGCAACGGCCTGCGCGTGATTTACGCGCCGATGGACAACGCCCCGGTCGTTCACGTGCGCGTGCTCTACCACGTCGGCAGCCGCGACGAGACGCCCGACCGCCAGGGCTTCGCCCACATGTTCGAGCACATGATGTTCCGCGGCTCCGAGCACGTCCCCAGCGAGCGGCACATGGAGCTGATCAACGGCGTGGGGGGCAACAGCAACGCGTTCACGAGCTTCGACCAGACGACGTACGTGAACACGATCCCCAGCAACGCGCTGGAGATGGCGCTGTGGCTGGAGGCCGACCGCATGGGCGGTTTCAAGGTCGATGCCGAGAAGTTCACGACCGAGCGCAATGTCGTCAACGAGGAGTACCTGCAGCGCGTCGTGGCCCCGCCGTACGGGCGGATGTTCATGGACTTCTTTGCCCTGGCCTACGAGGACAGCCACTACAAGTGGACGCCCATCGGCGACATGCAGCAGCTCGCCGAGGCGCAGCCGGCGGAGCTGCAGGCGTTCTTCGACACGTACTACGTGCCGAACAACGCGGTGCTGACGATCGCCGGGAAGTTCGACGTCGCGGAGGCGAAGAAGTGGGTGCGGCAGTACTACGGCTGGATTCCCGTGGGCAACGAGATCAGCCGCCGCAGCCCGACCGAGCAGCCGCAGCAGGAGATGAAGCACAAGGTTGTGCACCTGCCCAACATCCCGCTGCCGCGGCTGATCATGGGGTACAAGACGACGACCTACGCCGAGCCGGACCAGGAAGCCCTCGAAGTGCTTGGCAACATCCTGGGCCAGGGTCGCTCCAGTCGCCTTTACGAAGCGCTCGTCGGCGGCGAGGATCCCATCGCCAACCAGGCCTCCGCCGGCAGCCAGAAGCTCGAGGATACGGGGATGTTTATCATCTCCGTCGGCCTGCTGCCCGAAAAGGACCCCGACGAGGCGGAGCGCCGCGTGCTGGACGTCGTGAAGCGCGTGGCGGAGCAGGGCGTGACGGATGAGGAGCTTGCCAAGGCGAAAACGCAGCTCCGCCTGAATTACCTGGATCAGCGACAGACGGCCACGAGCGTGGCGACCGTGCTCGCGGAGGCGGAGGCTTTCGGTGGCGATGCGACGCTGGTGAACGAGCAGGTCGAGCGCCTGGAGAAGATCACCGTGGAGGATGTGAAGCGCGTCGCACAGAAGTACCTGGAAGAGCGGCGGCTCAGCGTGCTGAAGTATGTGCCGGGCGAAGCGCCGGTGGAGGCAGGCGCGGCAAGAGCCATGCCTGCCGCGGACCGAGCCGAGGTCGTGGCGTTCGTCCTTGAGGAGCAGGCGTTCCCACCCGACTATCCAAAGACCCCGCCGCTCCCGGAAGAGGTCGTCGATGCCGATTTCGACATGGGCGAGTCCTTCAAGTCCGGCCCGGTGGACGTGGTGGTCATTCATGACGACCGCCTGCCGCTGATCGGCATGACGCTGCTCTTGCCCGGCGGGGGCGATGCACAGCCGAAGGGCAAGGAAGGCCTCGCGGGCCTGACGGCGGACCTGCTGACGCGCGGGGCGGGGGGAATGAGCGCAGCGGAATGGTCAGCGGCCCTGGAAAGCCGCGGTGTTTCGCTGAGCGTTGGGGATGGCGGGGACCACACGCGCATCAGCGGCAGTTTCCCCGCCGAGCAGCTCGAGGCGACGGCCGGGTTTGTTGATCATCTGCTGCGACGGCCGAACTTGGACGAGGCGGAGTTCCGCAACCTTAAGTTCCGCTCATTGGCGGGCTTACAACAGTCGCTGGCCAACCCCGGCCCCGTTGCGGCGCGCGAGATCAACCAGGCGCTCTTCGGCGAGGCCCCCGAGGGCCGCCAGGCCACGCTCGAATCGCTCAGCGGAATCACGCTCGCCGACGTCGAGGACTGGTTCAAGGCGGTATACAACCCGCCCAACGCGACGCTGATCCTGGCGGGCGATGTCTCGCGCGAGGCGGCCCAGCGCTTTGCGGCGCAACTGACGGACGACCTGGACCCCGGCGACATCGTTCCGCAGGCGGATTACACGCTGCCGGAGGTCACGCGCCGCATCATCGTGGTGGACAACCGCGGCGGCGGGCAGAGCGCGATCCGCATCGGCGGGCGCGCGTTCACGAATGACAGTGAGGAGAAGTACGCCGGCAGCGTGGCGACGGAGATCCTCTCCAGCGGCATCGAGTCGCGCCTGAACCGCTATCTGCGTGCGGAGAAGGGGCTGACCTATGGGGCAAGCGGCCGTTTCGGCGCGGGGCGGCACGCGGGCAGTTTCCAGGTCGGCTTCAACACGCGTCCGGAGACGACAGGAGAGGCCGTCACCAGCACCTTCGAGGTTCTGGAGCGCATGGCGGGCGAGCAGGTGACGGATGAAGAGATGGCGGAGGCCAAGCGCCGCGTGACGGGCTCGCTGGTGATGAACACGCAGACGGTCTCGCAGCTTGCTGCCCTGCGCAGCAGTATCACGCTCAATGGCTATCCGCTGGACTATTACGACGACTACGCCGATCGCATCGCCGCCGTCACCAAGGAGGATGTGCAGCACGTGATGCGCGAGTATTCCAGCCCCGGAAAGCTCACGATCGTGGTGGTCGGTCCAGCCCAGGTCGTTGTGCCGCAGCTTGAGGGGATCGCGGAGGTAAAAATCCTGCCCATGCCGCTGGAACGCCAGCGACGCACCGGAGTGGAATGAGCCGGCGGATTCCCTAATGCCGGCCAGGCAGGCGTCGCACAAGGCCGAGGCGGTCATCGAGCACGACGTATTGACCGCGGTTAGTGTGCCACGTGGCACACTAGATCGGCCGCCCTGGCTGCTCGGAAGCCGGGTTTCCGTCTCCTCGGCAGGCCCCCGGGCGGCTTGTCGCGACGCGCATGCGTGGTTAGGCTCTCCGGCCGGTGTACCAGAACCCCCAATTCGCGGCGTGGTGCTCAAAACTACTGGTCGGCGCGCTCCTCCTCGCGCTGGCGGGCGTTTTCGGCTGCGCCGGGCAGGTCATGGTGCACCCAGCGGGGGACCGGCCGATCGTCGACCGCAGGTTTGTCGAATATCCCACCGGCATGCGGCTTGAGACAGTCGTTGAAAACCTGAGCACCGCCACCGCGATCACCGTGGCGGACGACGGCCTGATCTACGTCGCCGACCACGGCGGGCGGGGGCAGGAGGTGCGAATCCTCCAGATCGACCCGGAAACGGGCAGCAGCACCGAGATTTACCCGCGTGGGCGACGTCCGCTCTTCGGGATGCTGGACTCGCGCTTCCGGCTGTACGGTCCGGTGGGTGGGTTGGCAGTCGCTGGAAACGAGCTGTTCGCTTCGGCGCGGGACGAGCGCGGCGATGGGCTGATCGTGGCTTTCGATCTCTCGCGGCTGGGTAGCGTCGACCACACCCCGGTGCGGACTGTGGTCGGCGAGCTGCCGGCAAGGGGCGACCACTCCGTCACCGACCTGGCGATGCATCCGACCACCGGCCGTCTCTACTTCGGGCTTGGCAGTGCAACCAACAGCGGCGTGGTGGGCGTTGACAACTGGCAGACCGGCTGGCTCCGCAACCATCCGACGTTCCACGATCGCCCCCTGACCAACCTGAAGATCGGCGGATACCGCTTCGACACCGAGGATCCGGAGGCCGGTCCGCTCAATCCGGACAAGGTGAACACGGCTCCGTTCAACCCGTTCCGGACGAGCAACCAGCGCATCAAGGCCGCGGCAGGAGGAAAGCCGGGCGCGGCGATATATAGCGTGAGCCCGGAGGGTGGCGATCTCCGCGTCGAAGCGCACGGGTTGCGAAATCCGCGCGGGCTGGCGTTCAACGAGTTTGCGAACCTGTACGCCAGCAACCAGGGGATGGAGCTGCGCGGCACGCGCCCGGTCAAGGACGATCCGGATGTCGTGATCCGCATCCCGCTCTCTCCGAACTTCGGTCCGATCGCCGCGGCCCCCCCGGCAACCTGGTTCGGCTGGCCGGACTACTCCGCGGACCTGATGTCGATCACGGAGTCGCGTTTCCAGCCGCCAGCGGCGCTACTCGGCCGCACGGGTTATCGCGAGCTCTCGCCGCTGATCGACTATCGCGAGTCTGACCTGGAGGTGGCGGACCGCGAGACCCTGCTGTCTGCAGTGCTACCGAGCCTGAGCGGGGCATCGGGCATGACCTTCGTTCCGGACGATGCGGGGGAGGCGATGGACCCATACAAGGGGATGCTCGTGCTGGCCCTTCGGGGCGACCGCGCTCCATTCGCGACAAGCGACCTGCCTCTGCTGGAGCCGGTGGGATACAAGTTTGTGGTCGTCGACCCGGATCGGCGGCTGGTGCGCGACTTCATTTACAACATCGCGGGGCAGGGCCGCTCGCGGCACATGCTGGACCGGCCGGTCGACGCCGCAGTCGGCCCGGATGGCTCGCTATACCTCCTGGACATGGGCGAGATGCGCATGCGCGAGGGGCGCGAGCGATACAAGCCCGGGACCGGCAGGCTTTACCGCCTCGCGCCGCTGGAGGAGCCGGATCCTGAACAGGGCACCGCGCCGGCGGAGGATTAGCGGCGGCGTATCAGAACTCCAGGAGATCGCAAAGCGCCGTAGACCCGCCGGCGTCGTAGACGATGCGGCGCGTGATCCCGTTCACATCGATCAGGCGCGGATTTGAGAGTCGAGCACCTTCCCCAAGATCGATCCGCACCGGGAGCGCGCTGAGTTGGTCAGCCTTCGGCCATTCAACCAGCGCTGTGCCGCCTGACATCATGCCTGCTGGGCCATCACGTATGAGCTGCACGATCGGCGTCAAAGCCTGATCAGTCGGCAGCGCGATGCTGAAGGCAACAGCCTCGCCGCTGAGCAGCACGCGCCCATGCAAAAGCAGCCGGAGGCCGGGGCCGAGAGGGCCCGTGCCGTACCGATGATCCCGATAGCCCTCGCCCGCAAAGCTTGCGCGCGCGGAGCCGATCTCGATCACTCCCTGCACGCGACACCTCGGGGTCGTGAGGATCCACGAGTGATCCGCGCCAGTCAAACGGCGTTCGAGAGAGAAGATGGCCAGCTGATCCCTCGGCTCAACCGGCGCGAAGCAGAGCTTGGCCCCGCCGGCCTCGCCAGCGATCACGACCTCGAGGTTGCCCTCGCCCGAGCGCTCGAAGCTGTGCGGTCCCAGCCGCACAGAAGCCTTGTTCGCGCTGGCGGATAAATCGGCCCCGAAGCGCTTCTGCCACACGTTCAGGACCCGCTTCAAGTCGCGATAAACTGCCAGCGACACCACTGGATGCTCCGCCGGCAGGGGCGGTAGGTGTCGCGTCGGCCGACGCAAGAAACGCCGGTAGCGTCGCATGTACGCTGCGTCCTGGTGGCATCCGGCGAAGAAGTCCGCGACGACCAGCAGCGAGCCGTCGTCGCTGCGGGCATCGAATCGCCACCACTCATACCCGCCCGGGGCGTGCACATTGTGCCAGGCGTCGCGCTCCAGCGGCACATCCAGCATCGGCAGCGGCGGGACGGACTCGTTCACCGGCTCGATTGCCATCGCGGCTGATCCTACCGGATGCTGCTGCGCGACAGCATTTCCTCAATGTCTCCTGCCATCACCACGTGCGGCCCGATCGCGCCTTCGTCCCACACGCCGCTGCGCAGCCTCAGCCCGTACTTCTCGTAAAAGCCGCTGGCGGCCGTGCGCGCGTTGCACCACAGGCGCCTTCCGCCGTGCTCGGCGATGTGGCGCACACATGATTCCAGCAGAGCGGCCCCGACACCACCCCCGCGCACGGGCTCGTCCACCGCCATGCCCCGCAGGCGCCAGTCGCCCGGGCGCGGATCATCGTTCCACGTCTCCTGGTAGATGCTGGCGATCCCGACGAGCTTCCCGTCCCTGAACGCGCCCAGATGCAAGGTCGCCTGATCCCGGTCGCCGGGATACTCCATTTCCTCGATCCGCTGGTGAGCGCGGAGAATGCGCTGCCGCATGGCGTGAGTCTCCTGCGGCTGGATATGTCGGATCTCGACGGACATGAGCGACTACTTCGCCGGATGCTCCTCGAGATCCTCCATTACTTCCTGCAGCGCAAGGACCACATAGCTGGTCACCAGCGTCGGGTCATCCTCCTGCCAGCGCGGGTTGCCGCTCCAGCTTCCGTCGGGCTTCTGAAGCTCCGCCATCTTCTCGATGAACTGGAGCCGCCAGTCCACCGCGCCACCCGCTGTCTCGAGGATCGGCTGGTCGAATGCGTTCAGCGCCCGGCCCAGGGTCAGGTAGTAGTAGTAAAGCCCGTAGTCGGCGTTCTCCGGGTTCGATTCCGAGATCCCGGGATTCTCATCGAGCGTCCAGTTGCTCGTGATCCAGTTGAACGCCGCCTGCACGCGCGGGTCATCCTTCCCCAGCCCCGCGTACACCATGCTCTTGAAGCCCGCGTACGTCATCGATCCATAGGACCGCAGCCGCCGTTGGCCGCTGGAGGTCACATATTCACCCGCGAAGCTCTCAAAATTCCGGTCGCCGCCGGGACTGTAGATGAATCCGCCGTCCGTGCCGGCCCACTCGGCGCTGTTGGTCTCGTAGTTCTGAAGCCGGCCGACGAACGTGACCGCGCGCTGAAAGGCTGGATCACTCGCCGGTACCCCGGCGTCGTGCAGCGCGTCCAGCGCGATCTGGGCGTTGGAAAGATCCGGCCGCCCGGGACCCCGCGAGCGCCCGCCGTAGCCCCAGCCGCCGAAGAACGGATCCTCCTCGCCGCTCACGCGCTGCTCCTCGCCCGGCTTGTCCTCCGGACTGTCGGGATCCGTCTCTGGCGTCCACTGAAGCCGGCGAAGGTAGGTAACCGCCCGGTGCAATTCAGCCCTGTAACGCTCATCCCCCGCCTCCTTCTGCGCCGCCGCAAGCGCGCTGATCGCGATTGCGGTGTTGTAGTTCGCCAGAAGGTTGTCATAGATCCCGCCATCTTCCACCTGCTGGCCCAGCAGGGCGTCGAACCCCCTGCGGACCAGCGGGGCGTCCGGGCCGTGCTTCTCGCTGTTCACGAAGGCACGCAGGGCCAGGGCCGTATACGCCGGCGGCACGTGCGGTTCCGACTGCCACGTTCCGTCGGGCTGCTGCTGCGTTTGCAGAAAATCAAGCCCTCGCTCGACGAGCGCGGCGGCGCGCTCCCGGGCGTTGGGAAGGTCCGCCTCCTGCGCCATGGCAGCGGCGGGGAGAAGGACGAGGGCCAGCAGTGGGAAAACTCGGTACATAAAGCCCTTTCTGAGCAGATATCCCTAGTCTACGGCCCACGGGCGGCTCTGGTGGTGGACTGGCGGCATTTGATGAAGCATTTTTCAGTGTGGTTGTTGCGGCCCGTGGGGTCTGAAACTTGGGCTCGGGCGGCGCATGAGGCCCTCCGAGGCAGTGTTTCGCCCGCGGCCCGGGTTGTACGTCAGTTGTGTTTTCTTGGAGGTCTCGTGACGCCACCAGCAGCCGGGAGCCTAGTTCCGACGGCCCGGTCCAGAACCTTGGCCCCCATGGATTCCATCGGCGGCGTAGGGGGTCGCAGTCCCCGAAAGGCCCTGCGGCCTCGGCGGGAAGCCGCCTCACCGTATGATGTGCCTGTGAATCCGGTCCTGGCCATGGACAATGAGCATGTCGAGGAGGCCGGCGAGGCCCCAGTACTGCCCGGCTCCCCCAAGCGATCGGCCGGCGCCGCGATTCCGGTCATGCGGGCCGTCGATGACCTGTACCCGGACGACGTCCTCGCCTCGCCGGACACGCCGGCGGGTGCGGATGACCCGATTGCACCTGGCAGCACCGTCACGCTGTTTGAGCAAGCGGTGGAGCAGAACAGCCGGCGTCTGCTGGCCATAGCGCGGGCGATCGTGGGCTATCGCGCGAGTCCCGAGGACGTGGTGCAGCAGGCGGTCATGAACCTTTACAAGCACCGCGCCCGCTACGACTGGCGCAAGCCCGGCGGACTGCTCAAGCGGGCAACGGTCAACGAGGCCCTACGCCTGTTGCGTCCGCCGCGCATGACGATGGTGGCGGATGATCACCCGGCGACGTTTCGGGCCCCCTCCACCGACATGGAGACCAGCGAGACGGTCCGCAAGGTGCGCGAGGCGATCGACCAGCTTCCCGATCACTTCCGGGCAGCGCTGGTCCTCTGCGAATACGAGGGCATGAGTTACGCCCAGATAGCCGAAACGCTGGACGCCAGCATCCCGCAGATCAAGACCTGGTTACATCGAGCCCGGCGGAAGCTGGCCACGATTCTGGAGCCCTTCGTCGAGGAACAGCAGGCAGGACAGCGGCGTTGAATGTCCGCCATTTTCGCCGAGCCCCGGAAACTGGAACTTCTGGCGATGTGTGGGGTATAGACAACAGCGAGCAAGACCATGAGCGACGTCAAAGACATCAATCCCAGCAACGAAGGGGCCGACGCGGCCAGCGTGGAACTCTTCGATTTCTACGTCGCCCAGCTCGAGGCTTACCTCGACGGCGAACTGGACACCGACGAAGCCACCGAGGTGCGCAAGCGCCTTATGCAGGAAGAAGCCTACGCAGCCGCCCTGGGGCGGCTGCACTCGCAGCGCATCCAGCGGATCGAGGCCTACCGGCGGATCGAGCGCGAGGAGACGGACCTGGAGGCCGCCTCCCGCATCGCTGCTTCGGCCCGACGCCTCGCCGTCCAGGACCGGGCCTACGCCGCTGGGAGCTGGCCCACCTGGACGAAGCTGGTCTTCGGCATGGCCGCCTGCCTTCTGGTCGGCTTCGCGGCGGGCATGATCGGGGTCTACGACTTCGGGGATGAGCCGATCCAGGGCGAGGCGCGGCCTCTGGACCCAGCAGATTCGTCCGCGACGGGCGAAGGCGCCCGTTGGGTCTATATTGACGAGAACAACCAGCAGCAGGCGGTCATCCCCGCTGAGCCCAAGGCAATGCCGCGAACGCTGGACCATCAGCCTGATCCGACCCTCGGGAGGCCGCCGCAATAGCCTCGGCGCGCTACGGATTGACGCAGGGTACCTGCGCCGCCTTTAATACCGGCCACGTTCCAACCTGGCGCATCGCCAGGTCGGTGCGTTTCTGGACCGCAACCTCCTTCGCGACAATCTCTTATGACCGCAGTCGACACGATCAACGAAAAGGCCGCCGCCGAGTTCTTCAGCCGCGGCGTCAAGGCCGAGCAGGCCGGCGACTTCGACAAGGCCATCGAAAATTACCAGCACGCCCTCAACGAGGACCAGGACCACGAGGAGGCCAGCTTCCGACTGGCGGTGCTATACGACCGCAAGGGCATGGACGCGCAGGCGATCGAGCTGTACGAGCGCATCTGCGGGGGCACGCCTGTACGCATCAATGCCCTGCTGAACCTGGCGGTGCTCTACGAGGACAACAACCTGTATGAGGATGCGCGCAAGTGCCTGCAGGCGATCCTCGACACCGATCCGAACCATGCCCGCGCCCGGCTTTACCTCAAGGACGTCGAAAGCGCCAGTGAGATGTTCGTTGACGACGAGCAGCGCAGCCGCCAACAGCGCGACGCCGTGCTCGACACGCCAGTGATGGATTTCGAGCTCTCGGTCCGCAGCCGCAATGCCCTGCGCAAGATGAACATCCAGACGCTGGGCGACCTGCTGCGCGTGCGCGAGATCGATCTGCTGGCCTTCAAGAACTTTGGCGAGACCAGCCTCAGCGAGATCAAGAGCCTGCTCGCCGCCCGCGGACTGCGGCTTGGCCAGCTCGCCGAGCAGTCCAGCACCGCTACGCCCCCGCCCACGGCGTTCAGTGGCGAGCCCTCGCTGCTGGCGGTCGACGGGGATGTCCCCTCGGAGCTGCTCGACAAGCCGGTGGGCGAGATGGAGCTATCGGTCCGCAGTCGCAAGGCCCTGCAGCGGCTGGACATCCAGTCCATCGGCGAACTGGCCCAGCGGACCGAGGATGAGCTGCTTGGCTGCAAAAACTTCGGGCAAACCAGCCTCAACGAGATCAAGCAGATCCTGGCCAGCTACGGTCTCTCGCTCCGCCGCATCGAGGATTAGCCTCGCCGGCTTTCAAGGCTCGTTTTTTGCGCGGCGGGCTACTGGACGGCGGGGGGCCTTTTGTTCATACTCCAGGCTCGCCTTGCGGCACGGATGCCCATGCGAAGCGCTCACGCACCCACTCTCGCTCCGCGGCTACAGGTCCTGGCCTTGGTCCTGCTCTTTACGCTGGCCGCGGCCAGCCTGTGCCTGGCGGCGCTGGGCGGGTGCGACGTCTCCAAGGCCGAGGCCAGCGGGGCAGCGCTGGAACGCCCGGCCCCCGAAATTCGCGTCCTGATCGCCGCTCGGACCGACCAGGTCCGCATCGAGGCCACGCTTCCGCCGATGCTCGGGGGTAACCCAGTGGGCGGGGCGGTGCGGCTGGCCCTCCCGGACGTCCCCATCAGCGTCACCCTGGGCCCATCGGGCTGGTACATTGGCAACCAGACCTTCCCCCGCGGAACGCTCACGCTGACGCCTGCGGAGGAGGGATCACTGCGAATCGACAACAAGGCCTACCGCGGGCTTCTGAGGCTTGTGCCCCGCGAGACCGACCCACGACGTTTTGACGTCGTGAACGACGTGGACCTTGAGAGCTACCTGATGGGCGTGCTCCCCAGCGAGCTGCCGATCTGGTTCGATCCGGTCACCTACGAGGCCCAGGCGGTCGTCGCCAGGACCTATGCCCTCTGGGAGATGAAGACCGCCGGCCACAGCCGCGGGCACTTCGACGTCTACGCCGACGATTCCAGCCAGGTCTACGGCGGAATGAACGCCGAAAACGACAAGGGCCGCAGCGGCGTGCGTAATACGCGTGGCCAGGTCGTTGTCCATGACACCACCGCCGGCCCGCGGATCTTCAAGGCATATTTTCATTCCACCAGCGGCGGGGCGACGCTGGGGGTGGAGTCGGCGTTCAACGAGCCCGCGTCCCTGTCCCTGTCGGCGCAGTCGCTGGAGGGGCTCTCCAGCAGCAGCAAGTTCAACACCTGGGATCCGATCGTCATCTCCAAGGAAGAGATGACCCGCCGCGTGAAGGCCTGGGGCGAGCGACGTGGGCACTCCATACGCCGGATCAACAAGGTGCACCGGCTGGAGATCGTGGCGACCAATCAGTTCGGCCGGCCCACCCGCTTCGAGGTCGAGGACACGCGCGGCAACCGTTACTCGCTGATCCCCGAGGAGATGCGCTGGGCCCTCAACACCGGGCTGAAACCGGGGGACTCGCGCATCCACAGCGGCTGGTTCAAGCCAATCAACAACGACACCAACATCGTCCTCAGCGAGGGCCGCGGCTGGGGGCACGGCGTGGGGATGTGCCAGTTCTCCGCCGATGCGATGGCCAGGCAGGGGCGGGATCACGTCGAGATCGTGACCGCCAGCTACCCTGGCACCAGCGTCGTCAGGGCGTATTAGGCCGAGCGGCGCCGAACCAGGTCCGCGGGGAACATCTGGTTCGCCAGCGTCGCGGACCACTCCACGCCGATCGTGCAGCCCACGATGTGCCCGTTCCCGTCCGGGCGGCAGTAGCGAACCACAGCGAGGATCTGCACCGGGCTCTCGGCCCGCCGCAGGGGGCGCCGGGTGTCGGGCGGGGGCTGAATTTCCACCGAAATCTGCTGGCCAGCCTTCAGCGGCTCCTCCAGGCGCAGGGCGATCCCGTCCGCAGACACGTCGCAGACGACAGCGGGACGGATCAACCCGATTCCCCCGGCGCTGATCGGCCGAAGCTCCGCCGCCATGCGCGTGGACTGGCGGCCCGCCTCGCGCCGCTCGGTGGCGGGCGGCGTGACCGGGGCCAGG